>CALDPW010000147.1 GCA_937911885.1 uncultured Clostridia bacterium
TTCAAAACCAATTTTTAACAGCACCGAAATATTTCAAGTTGCATCAATAAGCGCTGCCGATGAAGAAATTGGCAAACTTATTATGCAAGCTTTCGAAAAAATTGGTAAAGATGGAGTTATTACTGTTGAGGATGGAAAATCATTACAAACCGAGTTAAAGTTTGTTGAAGGAATGCAATTTGATAGGGGTTACTTATCACCTTACATGATAACCAATCCCGAAACATTAGAGGCAAACTTAAGCAATTGCTACATATTGCTTTGTCAAAATAAAATTTCTTCCATAAACGAACTTTTACCAATACTTGAATTTGTTAACTCAAAAAACAAACCCTTACTTATAATCACCGACGAAATTGAAAACGAGGTTTTAGCAACAATAGTTGTTAACAAACTGCGTGGAAACTTGAATTGTGTTGTTGTTAAATCTCCAGCTTATGCCGATAGACGAAAAGGTATTATGGCCGATATTGCTGCACTAACAAACGCAACCGTAATAACCGAAGAAATGGGATTAACATTAAGCGAAGCATCAGCCGATGTGTTAGGCGAAGCAAAAAATGTTAAAGTAACAAAGGATTCTTGCTTAATAAGTGGAGGATGTGGCTTAAAAGAAAATATTGATAATCAAATAGCACTAATAAAAGCACAAATTTTAAAAAGCGAAAGTGATTTTGATAAAGAAAAACTAACCGAACGTCTTGCAAAATTAACCGGAGGTATTGCAGTTATTTGTGTTGGAAGCACCACCGAAGTTGAAATGCAAGAAAAAAAATTAAGAATTGAGGATGCAATTGCAGCAACAAAAAGTGCTGTTGAAGAAGGAATTGTTGTAGGTGGTGGTGTTGCCCTTGTAAAATGTGCCAACGCATTGCAACAACACATTAACACCATTAATGGCGATGAAAAAATTGGTGCACAAATTGTATATAATGCACTATTTGCACCAATTAAACAAATTGCCGAAAATGCCGGTGTAAATGGTGGAGTTATAATTGATAAAATTTTATCTAATAACGATGTTAACTTTGGTTATGACGCCCTAAACGATTGTTATGTTAACATGTTTGAAGCCGGCATTATTGACCCAACAAAAGTAACACGCACTGCTCTAATAAATGCAGCAAGCGTTGCTGGCACAATGCTAACAACAACAGGCATTGTTTGCGAAGAGGATTTAAATACAAACGCAAAATAAAAAAGATTGCAAAATATGCAATCTTTTTTTTGTTCCTAAAAATCCAAACTTAATGTTTTTGAAAGATTAAAATTTTTATAGTTTTCATCACTAGTAACTTCTTTGATCACCGAAATAAAATCCGGCAGAACAACTTGTTGATCTTCGTTGTTAAGTTCAATTTCCATAATAGCTTTTTTATCAGAAAAAGGATATGTGTCAATTTCGATATATTGGTTTTTATATACCAAACAATACCTGGTTTTTCTTATTTGATTTAAGTGTGTATCGGCATTTAACAACAATGCCAAATATTCATCTTTTGTTATTCGTTTTTCAACTTCAACACGTTTAATTCCACTAATGGTGCGTTTGGTTGTTTGAGTGTAAATAAAATTATTATTATCACCACGTTGTCTAATTCTAACCTCTTCACCATTAGCACTAGTTAAATACGTTTGAATTATTTCCACTTGTTTAACATTATGATTTTTTAGCACACTTATGTTTGGATATTCAATTAAGTATTTACGTTCGATTTCGTGTGATATTGGTTCACCTAAAAAGCTAGAAATTTCCGCAATTAAGCGCTTCATTTTATCTTCAAAATCACTAGAATTATCAATAACTCTCAAATGTGGATGACCTGTCCATGCATTTAATGTTTTGTTATCTGCTTCACGTGCTTCTTGCACCCCTTCACTTCTGGCAAGGTTGTTTACTTTGGTATAAAATTCCTCAGCTCCTTTTGCCGCAGTAACCAAATGAAAAACTGCATCATAACTATCACGCATTTCTATTTCAGAAAGCCCCATCATTTTAATTAATTGTTTAAATTCAAAATTATTAATATATGCTTTACTATCAATTGTTCCCCTATCACAAACAATTAATATTTTGTTTTCATTAACAAACTTGCGTGCTGTTTGCTCAAACAACTTTTCTTTTTCAATTTGATTTTTTAAAATTGCTAGTTGAAAATCCAAGTCAGATTGCAATTTTCCTCTGGTAAGCCCTGCCAAAATAACCTCAGTAGCCGATTCAGGAACAAAAACAACGCCATAGCCTTTTTTAGTAAATTCTTCCCTAATCCAACTAAGAGCTGTTGACTTACCTGCACAAGGTCCACCAGTTATTACAATTTTTGTAACTTCTTTATTTTGTTGAGCAGAATAATCTAACAAATCATTAATAGAAATATTAAAAATTTTACTCAATCCTTTAAATTGCATAATTGCAGGTTTTGCTTCGCCTGTTTCCCATTTTGAAACAGCTTTGTTGCTAACACCCAATAACTCGCCAAGTTCTGCTTGCGACAGTCCTTTTTGTTTTCGCAGATTATAAATAAATTCGCCAAATTCGTAATCTCTCATAAACACCTCTCTATTAAACATTATACTACTATTTTTAATTAAAACAAGCAGTTCAATATCGAATAGCAGTAGATTTTCTAACAAAAAAAGAAAGGAATTAGTATTTATAATATCTTTCTTTTTCAAAATACATATTTAATATAATTCCTATTATAACCATATAAGAAACTAAACTAGATCCCCCATAAGAAATA
>CALDPW010000148.1 GCA_937911885.1 uncultured Clostridia bacterium
CTTTGGCATTTTTCTGAAAAATCTCTTTGGTAAGAACGACCTGTCTGTTTCTGTATTTGGCGGATTTTACGGTCTGTGCGCCTGGGCTTTGGGTTATCAGTGGAATGTAATGTGGCTGGATACTTTCGCCTTGCTTCCTTTGGTGGCGTTGGGTACGGTGTATCTGCTGCGGGATAAAAAATTTGTGGTGTATACGCTAACCCTGTTCGTTGCGGTTCTTTCCAATTATTACATTGGATTTTTCGTTTGTATTTTTGTGTCAATTTGTAGTAAGATATATTTATACAAAAGGGGAAAAGATATGCAACGTTTAATTCCAAGAAGAACAAAAGTTAAATTAGAATTTTTTAAGGGTATAACAATTCAAAAAATTGATACCTTAACTGGTGAACAGTTTGAAAAGATTGTGGAATTAATTTTTAAATATAATGGATATCAAACAAGATTAACGCCAGCCAGTTCCGATTTTGGGGCAGATGTTATTGCAACAAAAAAGCGAATAACATGGGTGGTTCAGGCAAAATTATATTATAATCATGCAGTTGGTTCAAAAAGTGTGCAAGAGGTAACTTCGGCTTTAAATTATTACAAAGCGCATTTTGCTTGTGTTATTACCAATTGGAAATATTCACAACAGGCAAAAATTTTGGCTAAAACTCAAAATGTTTTGCTTATTGATAGAAACGATATAATAGAGTTTTTAAACCATGTAAAAAACAAAACTGGCAAAAATATATTTACCAATTTAAAAAAATTAATTAAAATTAATGTAATAAATCTATAAGGATAAAATTATGGTTGCAAAAGTAAAAAAACAAAAAAGAAAAAAGGAAAAAAAATATTCCAATCTTTTAAGATCATTTAAGTTTTATAAAAAGTATATGGGATTATTTATTTCCATAATTGTTTTAAGTTTGATTGGTAGTGGTATTAGCATGTTAACCCCAATTTTTGAGGGTAACATTATAACCGAATTTACCATACAAAACTTTGATAAAGCAATATTTTATGCAATAATGCTGTTTGTTGTTGGTGTTGTGTTGCAGTTAACCTATACTTTTTGGTTTAGATTGTTGGTAACATTAAACAAAAAAGTAAAAGTGGATATTAAACACGATTTAATTTATAGTTTGGTTGGGCTAGAAACACAAAACTTTGATAAAACCAATTCGGGTGTTTTTATTTCACGTGTTAACAAAGATGCAAACGAACTTTCAACATTTTATAATTCGGTTGTAGATTGTTTGGCAGATATTATTTCTAATATTGGCTTTTTGGTTTATGTTGCTATTTTAAACATTTGGGTAGCCCTATTTGTTGTTGTTCAGTTTTTAGTTATGTTTTTAATTGAAAACAAACGTATTAAAATTTGGTTCCGTAACAGAAAACGTTGGAAAGAAGCCGACGAAAAAGTTGTTGGTAGTTATGCCGAAATTATTAGAGGCGTTAGAGATATTAAGGTGCTAAACCTTAAAGAAGCAGCAATTGCAGCTGCTGCAAAACGTCAAAACGAAGCAATTTTGTTATCGCAAAAAATCGATTCCGAAAATGATATATGGCGCAGATTCCGTCAGGTTGTTTCGTTTGCATTTGATTGCTTGTTTATTATTATGTGTGTTTTGCTTATTAAAAATGGATTGCTACTTGCTTCAACATTCTTTATTGTTTACATTTATATTGGTCGCATTAAAGGCCTTATTAACTTTATTGTTAACATTAAACAAAATGTTACCGATGGCGAACTTGCAGCTGAGCGTGTTTTTGAAGTGTTAGATAGTCAAAAATTTAAAAAAGAAAAGTTTGGAACAACACAATTATCAACAGTTAATGGAAAAATTGAATTTAAAAATGTTGATTTTTCTTACGATAAAAAAGAGCAGTTGTTTAACAACCTTAACCTAAAAATTTTGCCAAATCAAACCATAGGAATTGTTGGTAAAAGTGGTCAAGGAAAAAGTTCAATTTTAAGTTTGATTGATAAACTTTATGCTATTCAAAATGGAAGTATTTTAATTGATGATGTTGATGTTAGGGATTTAACAGAAAATTCATTGCGTGATAATGTTTCAATTGTTATGCAAACCCCATATATTTTTAACACAACAATTATGGAAAATTTGGAATTAGTAAAACCAAATGCAACAAAAAAAGAAATCTATAATGCGTGCAAACAAGCACAAATTCATGATTTTATTATGTCGCTACCTAAAAAATATAACAGTTTGGTTGGCGAAAATGGTGTTGTGTTAAGTGGTGGACAACGTCAACGACTTGCAATTGCAAGAGCTTTGTTAAAAAATAGTAAAATAATTTTGTTTGATGAAGCAACCAGTGCGCTTGACAACGAAAGCCAAGGCAAAATTAAACTTGTGTTTGATGAACTTAAACATAATCACACAATAGTTATTGTTGCACATCGATTGTCAACAGTTGTTGATTGCGACAAGATTTTTGTTATTGATAATAATATGATTGCTGCACAAGGAAAACATAGCGAACTTATGAAAACTTGCCCAGTTTATAAAGAACTATACGAAATTGAAGAAAAATAAATTAGGCTTTTTGGTTGTTTTGCACATATAATAGTTTGTTGTGGTGTGTTAAACTATTACTAGTTTTAAAGGGAATAGTTATGGAAAATTTAAATGAAATGTTAGATTTACAAGACCAAATGGTTGTGGAAGCAACAAAAGATAATGGATTTAAAGATTTAAAGCCTGTTATGGGAAAATCGAAAGCATTATCAACCGGTTTGTATTTGTTAAAAATTAAAAGATTATTACTTGAAGATGATAAAGAGATTAGTGACATTTATGGGATGTGTGATAATTTTATTGATGTTGCAACCGAATATTCTTCTAAAACATGTGAAGAAGTTAACTCTTTGCTTGCTCAAATAAAACAACATTGCGATTTTATTTGCAGCGAAAAGGAAAATAAAAAACTTTCTTTAACACAAGTTAATTCCATGCTCGATGTTCCAACAATGCAAGCAATTACTTTGGACAATATGTTTTATGAAATTGATTCTAGTTACAAAGTTATTTCTAAAAAGGTTGTTCCTCAAATTGATAAGTTAACAGCCGAAAGATGTGCAATTGTGTTTAGTGCATGCGAATCAAGACGTGCCGAAATTGATTTAACAGTAAACACTGAACTATCCAGACCAGTTAAATCTATAAAATCGGTAATTTCTCATATGATAAAAAAAAGTAGATGATAATTCATCTACTTTTTTGTTTAGTTTTGTTCTGGTGCAGTATCGCAACCTTTAATTGTTAGGCTAATGCGTTTCTTTTCTGCATCAACACCAATTACTTTAACATTAACAATATCGCCAACTTTCAAAACATCGCTAGGGTGTTTTACATAGTCTTTTGAAATTTCGGAAATGTGAACCAAACCATCTTGGTGAACCGAAATATCAACAAATGCACCAAAGTCAGTAACGTTTCTAACAGTGCCTGTTAAAACCATGCCAACTTTTAAGTTTGTTATATCTAGTAATTCGCTTTTTAAAATTGGTTTTGGAAGTTCGTCTCTAACATCACGGCCAGGTTTAATTAATTCGTTAACAATGTCATTTAATGTTGGAACACCAATATTAATACTTTCAGCAACTTTTTCGGCTGTTTCTTTTTCAACCAATTTTGGCAAAAGAGCAATGTTGTTGTTTTTAATATCTTCAACACTTAAATTAAAGTATTTTAACAATCTAAGTGTTGCATCATATGCTTCTGGGTGAACAGCAGTGTTATCCAAAATGTTTTGGCTATTAGGAACTCTTAAAAATCCTGCACATTGAACATAAGCTTTGTCGCCTAGTTTAGGAACTTTTTTAAGTTGTTCTCTGCTTTTAAATTCGCCATTATCGTGGCGATATTTTTCAATGTTTTTAGCAATGCTTGCGTTTAAACCTGCAACATGGCTAAGCAAACTTGGGCTTGCTGTGTTAACATCAACGCCAACACTGTTAACACAAGTTTCAACAACACCATCTAGCACTTCGCTAAGTCTTGCTTGTGGCATATCGTGTTGATATTGACCAACACCAATGCTTTTAACATCAATTTTAATAAGTTCGGCAAGTGGATCTTGCAATCTTCTTGCAATAGAAACAGCACTACGAAGAGCAACGTCGAAATCTGGGAACTCTGCTGCTCCCAATTTGCTCGCACTATATACAGACGCTCCCGCCTCATTAACTACAGCGTAAGTTACCTTTCTAGGTAAGTCTTTGATAAGATGTGCTACAAATATTTCACTTTCTTTGGTTGCAGTGCCATTACCAATAGAAATAACATCTACATCGTGTTTATATACTAATTTTGCAATAATAACTTCGGCTTCTTCAATTTTGCTTTGTGGTGGTGTTGGATAAACAACAGTTGTATCTAGCACTGCACCAAGTTCGTTAATAACTGCAATTTTGCAACCTGTGCGGTATGCAGGGTCTAGGCCTAAAA
>CALDPW010000149.1 GCA_937911885.1 uncultured Clostridia bacterium
TCAACCAAAATGGTGGTTGGCGCAAGCAAGGCGCATTGTTTATTGTTCGCTATCGCCCTAAATATTGCGCGAAAAGCAACTTCCGTCTTTCCGTAACCAACGTCGCCACAAACAAGCCTATCCATTGTTTTTCCCGATTGCATATCGGATTTTATATCAAACACTGCTTTTTCTTGATCGGCAGTAAGAGCATAAGGGAATTGATCCTCAAAATTTTGCATAAGTTCATCGTCTTCAACAAATTTAATGCCCTTAATTTCACTACGTTCAGCATATAATTTTTTCAAATCAAAAGTTAGTTGTTTTAAATTGTTTTTAACTTTTTGTTTTGTTTTAATAAACTCACTCGAACCCAATTTGTTCAATTTTGGAGATTTATCGGAACCTATATATTTTGATAACGAATCAATATTTTCAACAGGTAAAAACAACTTATCGCCACCCTTATATTCCAGCTCAACATAATCACGAGTAGCATTGTTTAGTGTAAGTTTGGTTAATGATATACACCTTCCAATACCAAAACTTGCATGCACAACATAGTCGCCAACCTGTGGCAAAAATCCAAATGCATCGGCTGAAAAATTATTGTTTTGATGTTTTGCTTGTTTTTTATTTAACCCAATAACAACCAATTTTTCATCATTAAAACAATAAGAATATGCTAACGCTTTGCACACAATGTTAACCGATCCCAAACTTATTTGAGAAATGGTGTTACAAATAAAAATATTTGATAGTTTTGATTGTAATTTTTGTTGTAATTCTCCTGCAAAAACCTTGTTGCCTGCAAATAAAACAACCGTGTAGCCATTAAGGCTAAATCTTGCCATATCATTTGCCAAAGTTGCACTTGAAAAAGTGTAATTTAATAGTGGTGTTGTAACTAAACTAAAAACAGCACTTGGTTTAAAAATATTGTTAGCATTGTTAATGTTTTGAAACGCAACTAACCCACAATTGCCAAATGTAAACAATTGCTTATCGGTAAAATAAAAGTTTTTATGTTCATTAACAAAATTTCCTAAACTTATACCATCTTTTAGTTGTTGTTTATAAGTTTCAAGTTCTGATTTTAGAACATTAATTATTTGTTTTGGAGAATTAAAAAAAACATGTCCATCATTAAAATAATCAAATATAGTGTTGTTTAACTCACAAAAAGGATGCAACCATGAATCAATCTTATTGCCATGCGCATTACTTAGGGCTTGCTCAATATTGTTTTTTATAACTTCAACTTGTTCGGCACTAATGTTGTTATATTTTATTTCACCAAAATTAAACTCACCAACAAATGTGCTTGGCGAAATGGTTAATTGTGTTAAACTTTCTTGAACACCCAACAAATCAGGAGTTAATAGCTTAATATATTCGATTTCATCGTCAAAAAACGAAATTCTAATTGGAGTTGAATAATTAGGCAAAAACAATGTTAACACATCGCCCTTAAAACTATATTCCATTTGTTCACAATCGGCATCAACTCTTCTTAGCCCAAGTTGAGTTAATTGTGCGTTAAGTTCAATTAAATTATAGCTATTGCCAACCTGCCATTTTAACATTTTGTTTTGTAGTGTTGTTGGGTTTGGCAGTTTATTAAGCAACACCTCAGCCGAAACAATCAAATAGTCGGCGTCGCCACCCAAAATATCACATAAAGCACCACATAAAGCCATTTCGGCACAGTTGTTAACTTCACTTATTGTTGGCACAACTTTTGAAGTTACAACCCTACAATTTTTGCCAGATTCAACAAGAGCGTTAAAGGTTTTTATTGCACTATCTTTATCTGGTTCAACAATTAAACAGTTTTGATAATCCGAAATTATAGCTAGTTTTTCACCAAAATTGGCACCAAAAACACTAACTGCCACCTTGTTTGAAATGGCAGTTTGAAGTTTGTTTATTATTCCTACTTTACTAACTAATTTTTCTAACATATTACTTATTTATTATAACTTTTGTTGCATCACACTTGTTTTTAATAAAATCATCTAACGCATCACAAGCTTTTATAAAAGATGGCTCCAAAATTTCCATATTTTGTTTTGAAACCCTGCTTAAAACATAATCAGCCAAATTTAATCTTTCGTCACGACCAATCCCAACTCTAAGCCTTGCAAATTCGCTTGTTGATAGTCGTGTTACAATGTTTCGCATTCCATTATGTGTGCCAGCGCTACCATTTGCTCTAATTCGCAATGCCCCAACCGGCAAATCAATATCATCGTAAACAACAATAATATTTTTTAAATCAATTTTTAGCATTGAAACTAATTTATAAACACTATCGCCACTAAGATTCATAAAAGTGGATGGTTTTAACAAAATAGCCTTTTCGCCATTAATCATGCCTTCGGCAATTGTTCCATTAAACTTATTTTTACTAAAAGTTAAGCCATGCCTTTTAGCATAAGCATCTAAAACCATAAAACCCATATTATGATATGTGTTAGCATATCCTTCGCCAATATTTCCAAGACCTATTATTGCAATCATTTGTTTATTCCTTATAATAATTTTGTTTATTTATTTGATACGCCCTAGCTATTGCCAAGGTGTTTTTTTCAATATTTTTTGTAATTGTGCTACCAGCAGCAATAACACTGTTTTCCTCCACCACAAGGGGAGCTATTAAATTTGTGTTGCTACCAATAAACACGTTGTTTTTTATTACGGTTTTTTGTTTAATTTTTCCATTGTAATTACAAAATATTGTTCCACATCCAACATTAATATTTTCACCAAGTTCAGCATCGCCAATATAGGTTAAATGCGAAGCCTTAGTATTATTACCAATAACACAATTTTTTGTTTCAACAAAATTTCCAATTTTTACATTATTAAAAACATGGCTATTTGGTCGTAAATGACTAAAAACTCCAATTTGTGTGTTATTACCAACATTTGAATGTTTTACAACACTTTTATTAACATTAGCAAAATCACTAATATTTGAATTATCAATTATACTTGAATTAATATAGCAATTTTTTCCAATGCTGCAATTTGTTAATTGATTATAACAACCAATTAGTGAATTTTGCTTGATTATAATATTAAATTCATCTTTTGGAACAATATTATTGTTTAACATATT
>CALDPW010000150.1 GCA_937911885.1 uncultured Clostridia bacterium
CAAATAATTATTAAAAACAAAAAATAAAGGGGATTAACCCTTTATTTTTTTTCGTTCATAACTTCAATTGCTATTGAATTATCAACAATTTTTTCAAATGGAACGGTTGTGTTTAATGTTCCAGCTTCTGTTATAATATTAATTAATCTATTATACGATTCGGTTGTCATAACAGGGGTGTTTACCCAAGCATCAATAGCAGTGTAACTTAACACGCTATTTTTAATATCTTCTCTTGTAAACGCTTCAAATGATGGTTTTAGCGAATCAATAACTTGTTCGATATTGGAATTGATAATAAAATCATATCCTTTCATAACAGCTCGCAAAAAACCTTTAATTTTATCGCGATTTTTTGTTATATAACTATCATTAGCCATAAACGCAGTAAATGGAACTTCGCCACTAGCACTACCAACGCTTGTTAAAATGTGTCCTTTACCTTCGCGTTCAATCGAACTTGCAGTTGGCTCAAAAATTGTAACAAAATCTCCAGTTCCACCAGTAAAAGCAGCTGTCATATTGTTAAATTCAATTGAATAGTTAATGTTTACTTGGTCGGCACCAGAGCCAATTGTTAATCCGTTTTGTTTAATCACATATTCTAATGTCATGGCAGGCATTCCACCAGGTCTGCCTCCTAAAACTTCTTTTCCTTTTAGGCTTTGCCAATCAAAATTTTCTTGATCTTGGCGACCAACCAAAAAAGAACCATCACGCTTTGTTAATTGACCAAAAACTTTTGGCAAATCTTGTTTCCCTTCTGCTGCAACATATACGGCTGTTTCGGGTCCTAATAGTGCAACATCAGCCGAGCCTGATATTAGGGCAGTCATGCTAACATTTGAACCTCCACCATTGGTAAGTTCAATTTTGATATTTTCTTCTTCAAAATATCCGTTGTTTATTGCAACATATAGTGGGGCATAAAAAATGCTGTGTGTAACCTCGTTTACTCTAATTGTGTTGTTATCTTTGTTACCACAACCTGTTAACATGGTTAAACTTAAAGTAAATAATGCCATTAAAAAATAAGTAAATTTTTTCATATAACCTCCAAAAAATATTACTTAATTATTGTATTCATTTAAAATTTCTAAGGTTAATAAAAATATTTAATAATGGCAAAAGTAATGGAAAAATTAACTAAAATGTGTTAAAATTGCATTAGGTTTAATTTAACAAATATTAAACAAGCTATTTTATTTTGTTTAAATAACATATGTTGGGCGTTGCTTTTTAGTAATAATGTTAATTTTAGACTTGTTTTTGCTTGTTTCTGGTGTTATAATTTTAGCGTAGGAACATTAAATATATATGTTTACTGATTTGCTATGGTTAATAGGAAGTAAGTTAAAACAATAAGGGGTAAAATATGAATTTATTTTTATCAAACACTGTTTCAAATTTTATTGATAACTTAATAGCTAGATTATCGTTAACAGATGTTATTATTGCAATTATCTTTGCGGTGTTAGGTGTTGCCGTGGCCGTCTTAGCAAGAAGGATTACCCGCGTGGTTAGAAATCGTGATAAAATTGATGATAACGACAAAATGTTAGTTGCATTAAAAGCCATTTCGTTGGTTTTAATATTTATTGCATTTTTAATTTTGGTTTTTGAAATATTTATTTAAAAACCAGTTTTTTAGCGGGGAGGTTTAAGAAGTTCTTAGCCTTCCCAAATTTTTATTTAATACAAAAAAGTAAAAGAGGAAAGTTATAAAAATGGAAAAGAGTTTCAGCGAAAGCTATAAGGCGTCCGGTGTTGATATTACCGCCGGCTATAAAGCAGTAGAATT
>CALDPW010000151.1 GCA_937911885.1 uncultured Clostridia bacterium
TTTGCTTTTTGTATTGACAATTTTATCAGATTTCTTTACTACAATACAATTATCAGGACAAGTACAATAACTATCTTTTGGATAATCTTCATGTAAATAATATTTAAACTTATAATGCAGACCTGCCTTGAATTTTCGGGGTGGGTCTGCAGAGGAAACTGAAGAAGGTATTCTTATGAATTTCAAAGATGCACTTAAATGCTATATTGTAAGTGATGATGCGTCTGACCCTATTAGTGTTGATGAATTTATTCCTGTTATTTCAACTTTATTTCCCATATCTACCCCCAGTTTATTACTAGGGTTGCCAAAATTTTCCAATTTATTCTAAATAATTTTATTTAAGAACAAATTTTTAACATTTCCTTTTTTATTTGATTAACAATCTTTTTTTCCAAACGTGAAATATAACTTTGACTAATATTTAAATTATCAGCCACCTCTTTTTGAGTTTGCTCATCCTTGCCATCTAACCCAAACCTAAGCACCATAATTTCACGCTCACGAGGATTAAGACCGTTTAAAATTTTCCACAAAATCCTAATTTCAACACTACTGCCCAAAGTTGCCTCAGGTGTTAAATCTTCACTAGGAACAATATCGGCAAGCATTAATTCATTACCTTCGGCATCGCTCGATAACGGATCGTTTAAACTTATTTCTTGCTTACATTTTGCCACCTTACGCAAATGCATTAAAATTTCATTTTCGATACACTTACTGGCATATGTGGCAATCTTAATATTTTTATCGCTTTTAAACGAATTAATTGCTTTTATTAATCCAACACTTCCAATACTAATCAAATCTTCCAGTTCTGTTTCGGAATTATCAAATTTTTTAGCAATATAAACAACTAAACGCAAATTATGTTCTATTAGTTTTTGTTTAGCATATTCAGCATTAGTTTCAAGCATTTCAATATACTCTTTTTCTTGCCCATCAGTTAACGCACAGGGCAAACTTTTTTCGGCGCATAAATAATTTAATGAGTTTTGCTTTTGTGTAAACATTTTTAAAATTAGATTTATTAATTTTTTAAACATAATAATCCCCCTTTAACGAAACAGGACTTAACAAACAATCAAAATTATTTGAAAATTTACTTTTTGTTAAACCTAATTTTGCATTTTGAATCAAAACCGAAGAATCATCCTTAATAATCTCAATTTGATCCACATTAAATATAAGCATTTTGTTAGAACTAACAGCACTACCAACATTTATAAATTCTGCATTTTTTAAACCACAATTTTTTAAGTTTCCTAAAATTATTTGTTGATAATTAATATTTGGAAACAATTTTATAAAAGCATTTAAATTAATAATATTAACTCCCCCATTATCAATTTCGATATGGTTTCCCGAATCTAAAAATGCACTAATATAAACACTTTTATTGTTATGCGTAATTTTAACATCGTAATAAAAAGTGTGATACACAAATTTCTTTTGAATATTTCTAATCAATTTAAATAGCAACTTTGAATAAAATAAAACCAACAAAACAAACAAACTTATTGGAATTTCAAAATTGTATAATATTACACCACTAAATGTTGTTTTCATGTTTAACATAAACATTAAGCCAAAACACATACCACCCAAAACAAACGTGTAAGTTAAAAATAACAAATAAGCTAGTAAGTATTGTTTAATGTTCTTTTGTTTTTTTATTATTAAAATCATTATTATTCCCAACAACAATTTTATAATAAACAAAACCATGTTATGTAAGCTTAATAATGGCAAAAATATTGCAACAATCATCCCAACACAGCTCGATAACAGCATTAAATATTTTTTAGCATTTAATTTTAAAGTTAAGTTAACAAAATTGAGCAAAACATAATTAATTATTAAATTATCCAAAACAACAAACTCAATATAAACTTCCATTATATTAAGTATAAAATAATATATTTTTTTAATTAAATTTTAATAATAAAATATAAAACAAAAAAAACACTAAATTTGTTTTTTTATGTTAATTTAATAAACAAAAAAAGAATCCATTAAGGATTCTTTTTAAAATCTTTTATTTTTCATTTTTCTTAGGAATGGAGGAATTTTGCTATCATCTACTTCAATGCGGCTTGTTTGAGTTTGCTTTTGCTCAACAACTTCTTCCTCTTCAACATCATCAATGTTAAACATTGATTTGTTATTAATTTCGCCATGAACAAATTTTTCGGCTCTATCAACCTCAGCAACAACTGTGCGTTTTACTTCTTCCTTCATATCATCAGTTAAAGTTGCACCGCTAAAACCTGTTGCAATAACTGTAATTTCAACTTCCTCTTCCATATTTTCATCAATACCGGAACCAAAAATGATATTACATGAAGAATCAACCACTTCTCTAACCAACGATGCTGATTCATAAACTTCTTCAGTTCGACCGTATCGATTTCCTTTTACATGTTTATTGTATTTAAATATAAACTTCCTATTATTGGGACATAGCAGATTTCCCTCTGTATCTTGCTTAAAGTTTACTGCCCGATACGGATTCTTATGGTATTTCTCATTCTTTGTTTCTTTCTCAAACATGGTAAACTTTATGTATTTTTCCATGCCTTTTTCTTCACAGTATAAATAATTATTATAGGATCCATATCCTGCATCCGCTACCGGATACTTGGGATAATGTCCGTATATTTCCTTAAACTTTTCCATAAGTGGAACAAAACAGTCCTGATCGGCGGCATAAGCCTGTGCATC
>CALDPW010000152.1 GCA_937911885.1 uncultured Clostridia bacterium
TTGAATACCATTCGGCAAATGGATTGAATTTGATAATTGATTTTATTCCAAATTTGACCGATGTTGAACTTGAATTAGATATAAAACAATTTATTAAACAAAACCCTAAAAAACAACTTTTGAGTCTGCTATGTTCATTTGTTAACGAAAAGGTTGCAGGAGTTATTTGTAACTTTTTAGAAGTTGAACAAAATTTTCAAATAGCAAATTTAAATTTAAAACACATAAAAGGTATTGTTAATCTGTTAAAACATTTTAAAACAACCATTGAAAGTTTTGATAATATTGAACGTGCAACTGTTACGCGTGGTGGTGTTGATATAAAACATATAAACCCTGCAACTATGCAAACAAAATTATATGATAATTTGTTTTTTATTGGTGAGGTGTTGGATGTTGATGCGTTTAGTGGTGGATATAATTTGCAAATAGCATTTTCAACAGCTGCTGCTTGTGCAAAACAAATTATAAAAATATATGGTTAGTTTAGATTGTTAAAAAATAATATTTTTGATAAAATATGGTAAAATTAAAGGAAGTGGAAAATATGAAAAAATATGATGTTGCAATTATTGGATCAGGCGCTAGCGGCCTATCTGCTGCAATTTATGCTCAACAAGCTGGATTAACTGCAGTTATTATTGAAAAAGATGTTGTTGGTGGTCAAATTAGATCTAGTGCAGAAATAAGAAATTATCCTGGTTTTGAAAAGATTAGTGGTGAATCATTGGCTAAAAGAATGCATGAACACGCAACAAAACTTGGTGTTGAAACTTTGATTGCTGAAGCTAGTAGTATTAATTTTGAAAAAATGAACAATATTATTACAACATCAAAAGGTAAAGTTAAAGCTGCAACCATTATTTTAAGCACTGGTGCTAAACCAAGAATGCTTAATTGCCCAGGAGAAGAAGAATTTAGCAATAAGGGCATAACATATTCAACTGTTTGTGATGGAGCTCCTTACAAGGGTAAAAAGGTTGTTGTTATTGGTGGAGGAACAAGTGGTTTTGAAGAAGGTTTA
>CALDPW010000153.1 GCA_937911885.1 uncultured Clostridia bacterium
TGTGATATACATATTATAACAAAAAATGATATACTCTAAGTGTCAGGTGGGGTCTTTTGATATGTTTGAACCATTGTCTTAAAAAATTAATTCTATTCTTTAACGGTTGGGGAATGGATGAGTGGGTTGTAAAACACCTTGATAGTAAAGATTATGACGTTTTAATTGCACCAAAATTAACCGATTATAAACAATATGTTTTTAACGAAGATTCTTCAAAAGGGCTTATTGAAATGGGATATCTAGAAGCAAAAGCTCAAATTAGAAAAATAAAATATCGCATAAACAAATTTATTAAAAATAATAATAAAAAATAAAAAAGAGCCTGTTTGGCTCTTTTTGTTATAGCTTGATACTTTTTGTAAGCAAATCTGGTGTGTAGTTTGGAATAGCTCCATTTTTTCGAAGTAACATGTAGTAAACTTGATTTGCTCTATCTTCAATGCTTGCAAGTTCTTTATAATATTCGCTTTGATTTTTTTCAATGTTATTAACTCTAATAACAAGATTTGTGTTTGCTGAAACGCTTTTTAACAATTCTTGGTTATCTTGTTTGAAAGCTAAAACTTTAATAAATGGTAAAACGTCTACGTTATAAAGTTGTTTTTCTACTGATGAATTAATATTTAATAAAATATCTAAAATAATTCTTTTTAATCTAGTAAAAGTATAGCGTTTGGTTTTTACATTTAACAAAAACTCATTTAAATTTTTAGTGTTTCTGCTTATTTCAATAAATCTATTTTCTAAGCCTTCTGTTATATCAAAAATCTTTTTAATTTCATCGGTAGTGGATGTTTTTAGGGCATACATACACAAATTATTAAATAGGTTTAAGTCAGGTAGTCCAAAGGTTTTAATTTCTTCTTTAAGTAGCTTGTATGAAAAACTTGGCATTAGTTTTTTAACTTTTCTAACACTTTTTTTGTTATAAAGTTTTGCTCTTATTGCAGTTGCAGATGAGTTTTTTCCGTTTTCTACTTCGGACGAATAAACGCTATCTTTGCGTTCTGTAAACACCGGAGTAATTTTTGATTTTGTTAAAATTAATGCTTTTAAATATTCAATAGCTAAAATATTGTTTGGTTGTTCTAAAATATTAATAACTTCGGTAATTTCACTAAAATTAACTTTTTCTTCTTTAATTAGTTCTTCAATAGCTTTAACTCTGCTACTAACCAAACTATTGCCTTGATCTAAAAATTTTTTTAATTTTTCTTTATACTCTATTGGTTCGTTAACAAAAAAGTTTGCTAATTCTTTTAGTAATTCAAAGTTGTGTGTTTCACAGCCAAAGGCTAGGTGAGTAACATTTTCAAAACTGTTAGCAATTTTAACACCAGCTAGGGCAAACACTTCGGCAGTGCTTGTTGAATAAGCTGTTGGCATTTGAACAACAATATCTGCACCAGCTTCAAGAGCCATGCGGGCTCTAACAAATTTGTTAACAATGCAAGGCTCTCCACGTTGGGTAAAATTACCGCTTAAAATAACCATTACCGCATCGGCACCACTTTGTTTTTTTGCATCGTTAATATGCATTAAATGACCATAATGAAATGGATTGTATTCGCTAATTATTGCACATATTTTCATAAAATTCACCTATTAAGATTGCTTAATTACTTTGTTTTGTATTATACTAGAACAGTAACTAAATAAAATATTATTTGCTACTTAATAGTATATAGTATTTTATATTGTTTTAGCAAATTAAATTACCAAATTGGAGGTTAAAATGAATATCGAAGGCATGACAAGCCCGTTCGAGACTTATATTTTAGAAAAAGCTGCAAAATTAAACAGAACAATTGTATTGCCAGAGG
>CALDPW010000154.1 GCA_937911885.1 uncultured Clostridia bacterium
TGTCCCAATCCCGATGATGAGGATGATGACGAAGTTGAAACAGAGGAATCCCCTACTCAAAAATATAAACTTAAACAATCTCAAATAAGCGATTGCGAAAAATATTTTTATAATGTGTTAACAAAAAACTTTTCTAGCCAATATGATATTCGACCTCAGGTGCCACTATCTAGTATTATTGAAAAAGAAAAGAGTTATAATAGAGAATATCAAAACGAACTAAATCGTGTTATAGATTTTGGAATATTTGATAAAGAAACGCAACAACCTATTTTGTTAATTGAGATTAATGATAAAACCCATAATACTAAAAACAGATACGAACGTGATCGCAAAGTTGCATCAATATGTGAAAATGCAGGAATAAAGCTAATAACCTTTTGGACAAAATACGATAATAAAGAATTTTACATAGTTAACCGCATAGATAAAGAAATAAGATCAAGTAAAAAATAAAACGCCAAATTAATGGCGTTTTTTATTATCTTAATAGTTGTAATAAATAGTTATGTTGTTTTAGTAATGCCCTGTTCTTTTTATAATCAGGCATAACGCTTTCTATAATTGCATAAAACTTTTTGCTATGATTAAATTCAACAATATGGCTAAGCTCATGAATAACTATATAATCAATAACTTTATGTGGCAACATTGATAACCTTAAATTAAAATTCAAATTATTTTTATTATCGCAACTTCCCCACTTCGTTTTTGAATTATCTAACTTAATAATATTATAATCAATCTGCATTAAATTCGAAAAATAAACAATTCTTTCTTTTAATATTTCTTTGGTAACAGACACATACCATTTTAACAACAGTTTTATTTGCTTTTGTTTTTCTAATCCGGCTGGAACAAAAATACTATTGCCAGATAGTTCAACCTTTTTTAAACCATCCACTTCAACTTTTTTGTATTTTTTTCCACAGAACAATAATTCATCATATGTATAAATTGATTCATTAACAATATGATTGTTTTCAATTTGTCGTTGTTTGGTTAAAATCCACTTCTCTTTTTGTTTAATAAAAGAATAAATATAATCCATACTTAATCGTTTAGGAGCCCTAACAATAAGTTTTCCTTCCTTTGATATGGTTAACGACAAACTTCGCCTATTGGTTCTAATTATTGTGTGGGGTGTTATCATATATTATTACCTTATATTATTGCCTACTACTCAATTATATCAAAAAACCATATATATGGCTACTTTTTGATTGCATAATACCTATATATGCTCTTTTTGCATAGTATTTTGTTTGACTAATTTTGTAACATTATATATTATTATATTAATAATACAAAATAATGTTTTGCTAATGGTTTTATATTTTTTGTTTTTGGAGGGATGAATTTATGGCATCACGCAGTAAACGCCCTGCTTCACGAGGGTTTGTAAATAATATTATTTTAGAAAGCTTACTTAACGGCGATAAGTATGGTTACGAAATAATAAAAATCGTTGAAGAAAAAAGTAATGGAAAAATCGTTTTAAAACAACCTAGTTTATATTCTAGTTTAAAGCGCTTTGAAGTGAAAGGATATATCACCTCTTATTGGGGCGATAGCGATATTGGCGGTCGTCGCCATTACTACACACTTACCGAAACAGGTCGTGAGTATTATAATCGTGTTGTTTTAAAAATTAAACCAGCCATAACAGTAAAAGAACCAGCAACAAACATTCAAGCAGAACAATTAGAGCAACTTGAATTAGAAGTAACATCACAACAACCTGCAAAACCAAAAAGCGTTGATGATGCAGATTATAATGTTTTTGAATTGCTTGAAAACAACGTTGAACCTGTTTCTAGCAAATCCGAAAAATCAACTGAAAAAATAAATTCAATTCAAGTTGATATGTTTTCGACTCAAACTAACGAAATTGTTAAACAAGAAGAATCTGTTAATGTTGATTTATTACAATCATTAAAATCAGATCAAAAACAATCAGCAGTTAAAACAACAAAAGAAGAAACAAAAAAAGATATTCCATTAATTTCCGAAACAGAACAAGATTTTTTCTCTTGGGGAACTTCAAACACCACTCAACCGAATATTGTTGAAGAAGAAAAATTTATTGAAGAAGAACCAATTCCATCACAAAAACCTCAGGTTACTATTGATGAGCATGGCATTATCAAAGTTGGCGAACCAGCCGAACCAAAACAAACCACTAAAAAGATTTTTGATAATGTTGGTGCTAGAATAAATTACAATGATCCTGTAATCAAACCTAAAACAAAAATTACAGAATCTCGTGAACTTTCAGAAGAAGAACGTGAAG
>CALDPW010000155.1 GCA_937911885.1 uncultured Clostridia bacterium
CATATTAATAAAAGCATTGTTAATTAGTTTTTTTTGTGTTAAAATTACTGGTGAAAATTAATAAAAAAGGTTTAATAATGATATTTTTAGATAATGCCAGTACAACAAAAATATATAAAGAGGCTTTAGAAGATTATGTTATGTTTAGTAACAATAGCTTTTATAATCCTTCATCTTTATATAAGCCAGGAGTTACTGTTTCGTCCCAAATTAATACTGCACGAAAATCAATAATAAATTTGCTTGGTGGAAGTGTATTTGATAATTTAATATTTACTTCAGGTGCAACCGAAGCTAACAACTTTGCTATTAATGGAATTTTGCGTAAAAATATGGGTAAATTGTTGTTCTCAATTGCAGAACATCCGTCGGTTTATAATGTTGCATTAAATTTGAAAAATTTAGGTTACAATGTTGAGTTTGTTAATATATTAAAAGATGGCACAATTGACGAGGTTGATTTTGTTAAAAAACTAGATGGTGCGGCATTTGTATCAATTATGCATGTTAACAATGAAACAGGAGCAATTAATAATATTAAGCGTTTAGTTGAAATTGCAAAAACTAAAAATCCAAAAATTATTTTTCATTGTGATGGTGTGCAAGCATTTGGAAAAATTAAAGTAAATGTTTCGTCGCTAGGTGTTGATTTATATACTATTAGTGCGCATAAAATTCATGGACCAAAAGGTGTTGGAGCGCTTTACATAAAAAAGGGAATAACACTAAAACCATTAATGCAAGGTGGTGGACAAGAATTTGCTTTGCGTAGTGGAACCGAAAATACTTGTGGTATTATATCATTTGCAAAAGCTTGTGAAATATCATGCAAAAACATTGAAACTAATTTAAAATATGTTGCGGAATTAAAAGAATTATTTATTTCTGAAATTACAAAGGATTTTTCGGCAATTATTAATTCTAGCGAAAACGCTTTGCCTTATATTGTTTCGTTTGCTGTGCCAAAGGTTAAAGCAGAAACTATTTTGCACATGGCTGAGGCTGAAGGTGTTTTAATTTCGAATGGATCGGCTTGTTCTAGCAAACATACTGATAACAGAATATTAAGTGCAATGGGTATTGAAAATAATATTATAATATCATCAGTAAGAGTTAGTTTTAGTTTTGATACCACTAAGGAAGAAGTTATTAATGCATGTGATATAATTAAAAAAACATGCAAAAATTATATTAAAATTTTAGGATAAGATATGAAAAGAGTTATATTAGTAAGATTTGGTGAAATTTTTTTAAAAGGTAAAAACAAACACGTTTTTGAACGTTTGCTTATTCACAATATTTTAGAAAACTTGAATAATTTCACAGTAAAATTAAATAAAATATCAGGAAGATATATTTTAACTGATTTTGATGAAGAATATGAAAATCAAATAATAGAAACAGTTGCAAAAGTTTTTGGTGTTTATTCTGTTAGCCCATGTGTTCAAATTGAAACATCCGAAGCAAATATTGAAACATATATTAAATCTTTAACTATATTTGCAAATAGTTTTAAGGTTGACGTAAAAAGGGCAGATAAACGCTTTCCAATGCAATCCACAGAATATGCAGCTCATTTAGGTGGATTAATTTTAGATAATCAACCTGATCTTAAAGTAGATTTAAAAAATCCAGGCGAAACAGTGTTTGTTGAAATTAGAGATGATGGAAACACTTATATTTATAAAACAATTATTAAAGCAGTAGGTGGAATGCCTGTTGGTAGTAGTGCTGGTGGATTATTGTTGCTTTCAGGTGGAATTGATAGCCCTGTTGCCGGATATATGATGGCAAAAAGAGGAATGAATCTTCATGCAATACATTTCCATAGTTTTCCTTATACAAGCGAATCTGCAAAAGAAAAAGTGTTAACTTTGGCAAAACTTGTTAGTGTTTATACTGGTAATATAACAATACATATTGTTCCTTTTACTAAAATTCAGGAAGAAATTCACAAACATTGTGATGGCGATTTTATGATAACATTAATGCGTAGATTCATGATGCGAATAAGTGAACGAATTGCAAAACAAAATGGTTTAAAAGCCCTAATTACCGGTGAAAGTTTGGCGCAAGTTGCATCGCAAACAATCGAAAGTATAACTGTTACTAATGGTGTTATTGAAGACTTGCCAGTGTTACGTCCACTAATTGGTATGGATAAAGAAGATATTATGGAAATTAGCAAAAAAATTAATACATACGAAACATCTATTTTACCATATGAAGATTGTTGCACTGTGTTTTTACCAGAACATCCTGTTATCAAACCAAAATTAGAAAAAGTTCTAAAAGAAGAATCTAGATTAAATGTTGAAAGTTTGATAGAAGAAGCCATTAATAACATTGAAGTTGTTGATACAAAAAATATGTAAAAGATACTAAAATTTAGTATCTTTTTTTTAAATTTATTATTGTTTCATTGTTGTTATAATTATTAATTAATTGACAAAACTGGGTATATTCTTATACAATTAAAATGTGTAACAAATAATTAATCAAATTAACCATTTGTTATAATATAAATCGAACAATTAAAATTTAATAAAGGAGATAAAATATGCAAAGTTCAATGTTTAGTATGTTAGCATTGACTACTTTAGGTGCATGCATTATTGTTGGTGTTGTTTGCCTTATTGTTGCAATTCCTCTTGGAATGTTGTTTTATTATTTCTTAAATAAAAAGAAAGCTGATAAAAACAAAGCAAGCGCATCAAATATTATTCAAGAAGCATTAAATGAAGCTAAAACAGTAAAAAAAGAAGCTGTTTTAGAAGCAAGAGATGAAGTTTTTAAATTAAAATCTGAATGTGATGCAGAACTTAAAGAAAGACGTGCTGAAATGCAAAGAGCTGAAAACAGAGTTATTCAACGTGAAGAATTTATTGAGAAAAAAGAATTAATGTTGGATGGCAAAGCAGAAGCTGTTGAAAAATTAAAAAAGGATTTAGAGGCTAAAGAGGAAGAAATTAAAAAAGCTATAGCTGAACAAAATAATGTTACAGCAAAAATGGTGGAAGAGCTTGAAAAAATTTCTGGGCTATCTAAAGATGAAGCAAAAAATAAATTAATTTCTAAATTTGAAGATGAAGCAAAAAAAGATGCAGCTGTTTTAGTAAGATCAATTGAGCAAGAAGCAAAAGATGAAGCTGAAAAAAGAGCAAAAAACATCATTACACTTGCAATTCAAAAGTGTTCAGCTGATACAACCAGTGAAGTTACAGTATCATCAGTTGCATTGCCAACCGATGAAATGAAAGGTAGAATTATTGGTAGAGAAGGTAGAAATATTA
>CALDPW010000156.1 GCA_937911885.1 uncultured Clostridia bacterium
AGTTGCTCCATTAGATAGTGGTGATGTTCAAATTTTAACAAGATCAGATCGTTCAACATATAGATTAGCTGTTGAAGGTGAAAGTATTGCGTTAATTGTTGCATCAAGCAACATATATCAATATGTATTTAGCGAATATCAAGTATCGTATGATAATGGACAAACTTTTGTTAAAGCAAAAAATATTCCATATTATACTGAAGTTCAACAAATTTACGAAAAGTTTGAAGATGGTGTTGATTTTGCAATATTAATGTTTAATGTTGTAGAAAATACTGTTTACTCAGGAGCAAATCCAGTAATTTATCGTGCTAAGTATGATGAATTATATGAAATTACTTTCACAGTAAATCAAAGTGAACGATATAAAGCTGATAGCTTTACTATTGAAGTTGATCCTTACTTTAATTTAGAGAAATACACAGTAATACCTGTTCAATCAAAACCTGCATCAAACGAGTTTGATTTTGTAGTGTTTAGTGCTTTTGTTAAAGAAGGTATAAGCATTTATGCTCAACTTGAAGGTGCAACTGAATTTATTAGATTAAAGAACTGGGGCAAGTTTAATGATGATGATCACAAAATGTTGGGCCCAGATAATCAAACAATGTTTGGTGATATATCTGTTATTACCACAACAAGCACAAAAAATGGTTTTGGTGTTAATAGAATTGAAATCGAACCAATGAGTATGGAAGCAATGGGTGTTTATCATATTAACTTTGTTAGAACATATCAAAGATTAACCCCATCTGTTGGAACATCTCATACAACAAATCCAGATATGATTGCTGCAGCAAATAGAGTTGGTGGAACATTATCATTTGATTATTTTGTTTATGATGGTGCATCAAAAACAAACGTTCCTGCAACACCTATAAAAAATCATAATGATAAAGAAGTGTTTGAAGAAGGAACACTTGTAATGGCTAATATGATTCCAAATGACGGTTATGAAGTAGTTGGATTATACATATTTGAAACAATGATTCCAGATTTTAGACCGGATAATTATGAAAATTATGCTGATAACTATATTAATTTGGTTGATAATATGTTCAATTTGGGAACAAATGGTGGAAACACTGTTATCACAACAGTTTATGCCGGAGGTCAACCGCAATATAGTGTTGCAATCTTTAAGGAAATAATTTATGAATTTTCAATTGAATATCGTGTAATTGGAGATGAAGACGACCAAGAAATCTCTTACGATGTTACAAGAATGCCTCAAACTCAAGTTACAAACATTAATAAAGATCCAAATATGGTAGATGTTATTGGTTATTGGGGTAGAAACACATTAGTAACTGAAAACTTTAAAAACTATAAGTTTGAATATTATGCAACCTCAGTAGGTTTGTTTAGTGAGCACATGTCAATTACAGCAGGCGACTTAAATGAGGATAACACACTTAATATTGAAACATTAGAAACAGTTACTTCATTCTTAAAAACTTATAACTCTACTAATACATTCGTTCCACGCGATTTAACATATTTAAATTCGCCAAACTACACATTTAATCCAATTTTACCTGGAAACAAATTAGTAGTTAGAACATATTTAAGAGCAACATATGGATTTAAAATTTCAGCAATTGTAGCTCCAATATATGCTGCTGATAATGAAATTGAAGTAAGTGGTTCTCGCGTAATAGATTACACAACAATAACCGCAGATCCAGAAGGTTATTATGTTCCTGACGACGACTTCTATTATGTTCCAAGTGCTGGTCGAGTAACCATGACATCGCAATTTAATTCGTTTAATGCAACAGGAACAGCTGTATTAGAAAATTCATTAGAATATCAAAATAAATACTTAGAATTTACAAAAGTTATAAGAAAATTTGTTGATGTAGATGATAAAGTTATATTTGTTGAAGTAGGGTCTGCTAACTATACAATTAAAAATGGTCAAATAGTTATTAATCTAGTTTCAAATAGTGGAACTTTTGGTGAATATTTTGTTGTTTATAATTTACGTCAAGAAATTGAAAACATTTATCAATTAAATGGTGAAACATTGCCAGACGATTATGCTAAAAACTTGGGATCAATGGTTGTTACTGGAAAGATTATTTTAAGTGATGACTTTACCCTTGGCGAAGATCGTTTTGCTGAATCGATATCGTTATCTCACGCTCAAAAAGCATGGACCTATACCGATTTAACTTACACCTTTAAATTAGAACCTGCAGTTGCAGGTGTTGAAGGAATGCCAAATCCTTATAATCCAATTTCAACAACATTTAATGCTGTTGATTTTGGGGAAGTTGATGGAATGAATCCATTAACATTCTATAGAGCAAAAATTGGTGAAGGTATTCCAACAATGACATATATGTTGTTAGATACAACATTAACCGAAGTTATAACAAACTTTGCATCTGTTCACGTTATTGAAATTGAATTAGATAGAGTTTCTAACGTTAAAAACAAAGTAATTGACATTCAAAGATTTATTGATATTTTAAATATTCCTGAAAATAACGAATTTACATATCAATATAATCCAGAATTAACCAAGTTAACTGTGGTTACGGAACATGGTCAAGAAATTAGACTATCAATTCAAGCTATGGCTGGAGTTGAAACATTTGTTTATAGATTTAATTACTTGCAAGCTCCAGATAGTTCAAAATTTGAACTAGATAGAGATTTAGCAAACGAAATTGATTTCGAATATTTTGAATATAACATTATTGCTAGTTACGAAACCGAAGGTAAGTATACTCTTGGAATTGTTGAAATGTTTAGATTTGTTTATCAATCAAATCCGGAATTGATTGAAAATGACTTTACATTAGCAGTTACAAATAACACATTATCAAACAAAGAATTTGAACTAAATGGTGTTGGAACCGAATATTATGATATTTATAGTAAAATGGTTCTTTCAACAACATTGCCAGCAAATTATACATTTGATGGTTGGTCTATTAATAAGAGCACAACTCCAATTATTACTCAATCGGGTTCTGTATCAATTGTTACCGATTTAGATGCAGAAGGAAAACCAGCAAGTGGAACAGGAAAATCAACAGTAACAGTTCAATCGTTAGATACTGAATATGATTTGACTGCAATATTTAGTGTTGATGATTCTAGTATTGAAATATTTGGTGCAGGTAGTGTTTATATTGAACAATCTGGTACAGATAATCAAATAATCACTAACTCTAGCAAGCATGAAACATTTACTGTTTCTGCTACTTCATCCGAAATTAAGTTTACAGCAGTTCCTGCAAACTCATACACATCGGTTGTTAAAGATAAATGCTTCTTTAGATATTATAAAGATGGCGCGTTTGAATATTTCTCACCAACAGTTACACAAAACATTGATGGTTCTGTAGTGTTTAGTTATAACAACACAAAGAGATATTACGTTGAAGCTTATATTGAATTTATTTCACAAACATGGGCTTCAAATGGTAGATTTGCTCAACCTGTTCAAGGAACAGGAAGCGAAAGCGATCCATATGTGTTAACAACAGGACAACATTTAGGTTGGTTGTCATATGTTCATAGCACTGCGGCAGGTAATACAACAAACCCAAGCACAGGAAAATATTATAAACTTGGTGCAAATATTGATTTATCAAGTTATTATTGGTTGCCAATTGGTTCAAATCAAGCAAATGCTTGGCAATTTGAAGGAACCTTTGATGGCAATGGTTATAGTATAAATGCTTGCAAAATTTATGCGTTCGAAAATGTTTTAACTGCTGGTAATAGTGTATTACAAGAAAACATGCCTATTGGATTCTTTGGTGCAACTAACAATGCTACAATATTTAATTTGAAAGTTCAGGGCTCATTTGAATATATTGTAAATGGAACCATGACTCGCTCATTAGATATTAGCCAAGGTATTGCCGAAAACAAAAAGGCAAGAATTGTTAATGCCGAAAACGTTTATATTGGTGGTATTGTTGGCGTAGCAACAAACACAACAATTGTTGCGTGCGAATATAAATCACAAATTATGTATGCTGATAGATATGCAGCTACTGCCGATCCATACGCAAGTGTTAATGTTGGTGGTATTGTAGGTCAATTAAATTCTGGCTTAATTAGAGATTCAGGATTTGCTGAAAATATTACAACACAAGCACAATTTAACGTTAACAATACAAATTCACAATTGGGTGGAATTGTAGGGCGTGCAACTGGAAATGTTACAATTAGTGCTAGCCGTGCAGCTAATGGAACATTATTCTACGGAGCTACTTTCTTTGATAATATTGGTGGTGTTGTAGGTTATGGCGATGTGTTAACAATTAACAATAGTTATGCAACCTTAAACACAAGCAATCAAGGTAAAGTTAACACTGGTGGTTTGGTTGGAAAAGTTAACTCAGCTGCTAATTTAACAATTACTAATTCGTATTACACAACAAATGTAACCGTAAATTCATACGGAACAAATTTTGAAAACATAACCGATATTTCTTCATTTAACTTAAATTATCCATGGGCATATGTTAATAACAAATTAATTTTGTGGACATTGGATTCGATTGATGCTACACAAAGCGAAGCATTATATGAAGGTGGAGAATATCTAGTAAGTAATGCTGATCAATTTATTTGGGTTTTAAATAATCTTGAAACAGCAACACTTGCAAATAAAACAATTAGATTTACTAACGATATTGATCTTAAAGACTATATTGTTCCAGCTGGCTATACAGTGGCTAATGGAATTACTATTGATGGATCAGGATTTACAATTAAGAACTTGCACTTAATTAATCAACCAGCATTATTTAACATTATTAATGGTATTGTTAAAAATATTGTTATTGAAAATTCTGGTAGTTATCAAAGTATTAATATGGGCAAACAAGCAATACTTGTTAATACAAATAGTGGCACAATTAGTAGAGCACTAATTAATGCCGATGTTGAATTTGTTACTCATAATACAAAAGCAACAGGCAACCCTGTTATTGGTGGTATTGCAGCAACAAATACTGAAAATCTTGAAAAATCTTACTTTATTGGAAATATTAATGTAAACGCTCAACATTTTGAAACAATAAGTGTAGGTGGTATTGCGGGTGAACAAACTGTTGGTGTGCTTGCTCAATCATATACTGATGCAAACATTACAACAACATCGAATACAGCAAACACCGTTAATGTTGGTGGACTTGTAGGCAATGTTAACGTTGGCACAACAACATCAATTAACAACTGTTACTCAATTGGTAGCATTACTACAAATGGAACAGTTGCAACAGCTAACATAGCTGGTTCTGTGGGTGCTGTTAACGGAACAACTGGTTCGTCACTTTCAATTGATCACATTTATACAACATCGGTTATTACTCCAAAAGCTAATAACCGTGGCGTGATTGCTTCAAATAATGGTGCAACAATAACACATAGATATTTGTTTATATTAGATTCAACAATTAATAGTGGAATAGCTCCTTCTTATGGAATAAAGAAAACTCAAACTCAACTTCAAAATCGCGACTTATCTGCGACTTACGTAAATTGGGACTTTGATGATATTTGGACATTTGAAAATGGAGTTAACACCAATTATCCAATATTGCAAGAAGCTCAAAACGTTCACGAAATATTTGTAACTATTAATTTTGAAAATGGACCATTTGGTTATGTTTATGGTTTAGATTACTATAACGCTAACGGAACTCCATTAGTTGATAGTTATGATGCAAGTGGAAACCCTATTAACATTAGATTAAAATATGAAACAACAACTCTATCAGCTGGTGGTGAATTAACAACAATCACTGGTGTAATAAGAGTAAAACATAGAGATAATCAAGATATTATAATGAATCCTAATACTGCCGAAACATTTATGATATTAGATTCGTTATTGATTGATGGTTTTGAAATGTTAACAACTCAAGATTTAAATGGTCTTGATACATATATGCTTCAAAACACAACACGCAATCAAGAAGTGGTTATTAACTATATTTGGGATAGATATAATATTACAGTTGCTTCAAATGATTCAACATTAGGAACAGCTAGAATTGATAGAGAAAATCCTGCATATTCTTCTGTTTGCGATCCAGATTTCTATATGCATGGTGAATTGCTTCAATTATCAACAACCAAGCTTTCGAATGGTGGATTGTTAAAATGGCAAAAAATGGGCGTTGAGGACTTAGAATATACCGATGTGGAATATGTTGAAACCTCAGACGACACATTAGAAAGTGATTTAGCTAATCTTCAAGTTGGAACATATTTATATAATGTTGATACTCACGACTTGTTCTTTATTGCTAGTCCAAGCAGTGAAGGACAATATATGGCAATATTTGTTCAAACATTTGATATTAACTTTAATGTAATACCTGAACTAAATGAGTTTAACGAACAAACTGCTGTTTACGAATTAGTTGTAAGTGTTCCAGAAAAAACACCAACTGGCATTACTTATAATGGAATTACAATGATAGATGGCAGATATGTTATTGGTGCTACAATTAAGGTTAAAATAAAATCATTCTTTGATTATCGCATTGATAGAATTGAATTATCTAATGTAGAATTATCAAATCAAATTGTTGCCGATAAAAATGGTGATGTATATAACGAACATTTCTCAATTCGTTACGACACACCACTAATAGAAGAGCCTGACGATTACTATAGTCCATACTTTAAGCAAAAAGCAATCTTTAATATCATGAATATCAATGCTAGTGTTGAAGGAACTTACAACATTATGCTTGAAATTATTGATTATAAGGTTAAAGTTGTTTTAGATAAAGGTGGAGAAGTATCAAGCGACGTAGATGTTGAAGACGATGGCGTAACATACATTGTTAAAGGTGGAGAAAATATTACATTTACTGCATCTCCAATAATCAAATATGCATTAGAAAGCTTTGAATTAGTTGAAGATGAATTAATTATTGAAGCTAGACCTGCAGATCATGTTAACAAATCGTTTAGTAAAACATTTATTTTTCCATTTACAATAATATAAGAAGACTTTCCATCAATTAAATCTCTAATTTTTGCAAATTTTAAAGATAAAAAACAATTTGCTATTCAACACGAAACAGATTGTATTAGAGATCTTGTTTTTTATCCAGGGGATGCTCTTGTTCGTGAAATAGAAACGGAGCTTATTGATTTATACGATAGATTTCAAGATTTATACTTTAAGGATTCGAGTTTGTTTTATACTGAACAGTATAATATCCCTGTGGGAGTAGCTGAGGGCGGGCAATCTTCTATGATTGCTATAAGTAAAGATAATTTTTTAAATCTTAGAGATAAGATAAAGGGGTCTTTTTCAAATCTGGATAGGCACATTTATGTCAGAGACTGTCAGTACTTGG
>CALDPW010000157.1 GCA_937911885.1 uncultured Clostridia bacterium
CTTAAATTGTTGTGGAGCTTGTGGTAGAGCATAAAAACAACCTTTATGTAGGCGGCTAGGAACCAAAAAGTCACGAGCGCCTTCTGGGCTTGAAGCTGAAAGTAGTGGAGTTTGAATTTCGTTAAAACCAAGTTCACGCATCCAAACTCTAATATCAAACATCAAATCACTTCTGGTTTTTAACATGCTTTGCATTTTTGGGTTTCTTAAATCTAAATATCTATATTTTAATCTAACATCTTCGCCACAAGATTTGCTATCCATAATTTCAAATGGCAATGTGCTTTTGCTTTTTCCTAAAATGCTAATTGTTTCGGCTTGTAGTTCAACAGTTCCACTTTTTAGTTTTGGGTTGTAATCTTCTTTGTCTCTTGCAACAATGGTTCCTTCAACCATAATAACTGTTTCTTTGCAAACGCCTTCTAGCATTTTTTCATCTTTTAAAACTACTTGGGCAATACCATAGTGATCACGTAAATCTAAAAACAAAATACCACCATGATCTCTAACGCTTAAAACCCAGCCCGATAGCTTAACTTGTTGTCCTATTAATTGTTCATCAACTTTATCTAATGTGTGTGTTCTATAAAAACTCATTTTTTTATACCTCGATTTATTTTTTTTATTTAGATAAAAAATAACACTTGAAAGGGTTTAACTTTTCAAGTGTTATGTTGTTTGTTTGTTAACAATGCAAATAAAAAGAAACCCATTTTTAATGTGTTATGTTGTTATTATTATTGTTATTATTATTAACTAACATAAATTTCATAATAGATTTCCTATATGATGTTAAATATTTTGTGCCGCATTTTTTTTGCAACTGCTTGTATTGTATCACAGTAAAACCAATTTTTAAAGAGTTTTTTGCAAATTTTTTATTTTTTAATTATGGTGGCATTTTTTAAAACTGCCATTTGTTGCTTTATTTGGGAATATTTAACTAATTGATTAAATTGCAAATTTTTTATTTTTTTAAGTTTAAACCAATTAATCAAAACAAAATATCTATTTTATTAAAATGGCAAAGGATATATTACTATATATAGTATATTACAAAAAATAAATATCATTAAATTATGATGCTTAACAACAACTTGGTTAAATAATTTGATTTTTTTAAAATTTGCTCTTTATTTTTATACAAAAAATACTATTATTTTCAAAACTCATAATTATTCATTCAAATAGTATCTAACAAACATTTTATCATAAAAACAATGAATAATTATTATTAGTCATAAATAAAAAACTATTTTAAAAAATGTTTAAAAAAATTTGACATTTTAAAACTTTATTCAATCTACACAAATATTACATTAAATCACAACATATTGTGTTTTAATATTGACACAAACACAATATCTTTTATATAATGCAATCAATAATAAAATTGGGGAGACGGGCTTATGCAAGTTATTAAAAGAAATGGAAATATTGTTGATTTTGATCAAATTAAAATTGAAGTTGCTATAAACAAAGCAAATAACGAAGTTGCAGCTAAAGAAAGGGCATCAAAAGCTGAAATTAAACAAATTATAAATCATATTATTTCATTAAATAAAAAACGTATGTTGGTTGAAGATATCCAAGATATCATTGAACAAAAATTAATGGAGTTTGGACATTTCGATTTAGCAAAATGTTATATTATTTATAGATATAATCGTGCCTTAATTCGTAAAGCGAACACAACTGACCAAACAATATTAACATTGGTAAAAAATAGTAATAAAGAAGTTATGGAAGAAAACTCAAACAAAAATGCTTTGGTTGCTTCTACTCAACGTGATCTTATTGCTGGCGAAGTTAGCCGTGATTTAACTCGCAGACTTTTATTACCACCAGAAATTTCAAAAGCTCACGACGATGGTGTTTTACACTTTCACGATGCCGATTATTTTGTTCAACCAATTTTTAACTGTTGCTTAATTAACGTTGGCGACATGCTTGAAAACGGAACAGTAATGAATGGTAAGTTAATTGAAAAACCACGTAGTTTCCAAGTTGCCTGCACAATTACTACTCAAATTATTGCAGCAGTTGCTAGTTCACAATATGGTGGACAAAGTGTTGATATTAGACACTTGGCTAAATTTTTACGCATTTCTCGTGAAAAATTTGAAAAACAAATTCGTGATGCCGATGAATCTGTTTCGGATAAACAACTTAAAAAGATTGTTGATAAGTTGCTTCAAAAAGAACTTGCAGCAGGTGTTCAAACAATTCAATATCAAATCAACACTTTAATGACAACCAATGGACAATCTCCATTTGTAACATTGTTCCTATATTTAGATAAGGACGATGAATACATTGAAGAAACAGCAATGATTATTGAAGAAATCTTAAAACAACGCTACGAAGGTATTAAAAACGAAAAAGGTGTTTATATTACCCCTGCATTCCCAAAACTAGTTTATGTTTTAGATGATATTAACAATTTGGAAGATGGCAAATATGCTCATATTACAAAATTAGCATGCAAATGCTCAGCAAAACGCCTATATCCTGACTATATTTCAGCTAAAAAGATGCGCGAAAACTACGAAGGTAACGTATTTAGCCCAATGGGTTGCCGCAGCTTCTTATCTCCTTGGAAAGATGCTAATGGCAATTATAAATTTGAAGGACGATTCAACCAAGGTGTTGTAAGTATTAACCTTCCACAAGTTGCTATTGTTGCCGATGGCGATGAAACCAAATTCTGGAAAGAATTAGACGAAAGATTAGATATTTGTTTTAGAGCATTAATGTGCCGTCACGAGGCTCTAAAAGGAACTATTTCCGATACAAGCCCAATTCATTGGCAATATGGTGCAATTGCAAGACTTAAAAAAGGCGAAACAATTGATAAATTATTGTTTGATGGATATTCCTCAATATCTTTGGGATACATTGGTATTTACGAAATGACAAAACTTATGACAGGAGTTAGCCATACCGATCCTAAGGGTGAAGAATTTGCATTAAAGGTTATGAAATATCTTCGCGATAAAACAGCCGAATGGAAAGAAAAAACCAATATTGGTTTTGCTTTATATGGCACACCAGCCGAATCTTTATGTTATCGTTTTGCACGTATTGATAAAGAACGTTTTGGAATTATTAAAGATGTTACCGATAAAGGATATTACACAAACTCATATCACGTTGATGTTAGAGAAGAAATTAACGCATTCGAAAAACTTAGATTCGAAAGTCAATTCCAACCAATTTCATCGGGTGGTTGCATAAGTTATGTTGAAATTCCTAACTTAACAAACAATGTTGAAGCTATTGAAGAAATTGTTAAATTTATTTATAACAATATTCAATATGCCGAATTTAACACAAAAAGTGATTATTGCCATGTTTGTGGTTATGATGGCGAAATTATTGTTAACGACGATAACGAATGGGAATGCCCACAATGCCATAACAAAGATCACAGCAAAATGAATGTAACAAGAAGAACATGTGGATACCTTGGCGAAAACTTCTGGAATGTTGGAAAAACAAAAGAAATTAAAGCAAGAGTATTACACTTATAAAAAACTAATCAATTTTAGTAAAAGGACTAACTATGAATTACGCAACAATTAAAGAACACGATACAGCAAATGGCTTAGGTATTAGAGTTAGTTTGTTTGTTAGTGGTTGCACACACCACTGCAAAGAATGTTTTAATCCCGAAGCGTGGAACTTTAATTATGGCAACTTGTTTACAACCGAACAACAAGACGAAATAATTAAATTGCTAAATCGTGATTACATTAAAGGTTTATCACTACTTGGTGGCGAACCAATGGAAAAAGTTAATCAAGCCGAACTAATAAAACTATTGCGCCGTGTAAAAAAAGAATGTCCAACAAAGGATATTTGGTGCTATTCGGGCTACACATTTGATGTGGACTTAAAACCAGAGAATGGCAGAGCTCACTGCGAAGTTACTGACGAAATGTTGTCATATATTGATGTTTTGGTTGATGGAAAATTTGTTGTTGAACTAAAAAATTTAAGATTAAAATTTAGAGGTTCTTCAAACCAACGCGTAATTAATGTTAAAGAAAGTTTAAAACAAAACAAAGTTATTTTGTTGCTTGAATAAAAAAGCCCCGTAATGGGGCTTTTTGTTTTGAAGAGTAATTAAACAAAAAATAAAATGAATTTTTATTTTAAAATTGTTGTTTAATATTTGAGTAGAGATTAATAATTGTGTATAATATAGTGCTGTTTACAGTAATAAAGCATTTTAGGAATAATTACTATTTTTTATTTTAAAAATTATAAAAACATGTTAAAATAAAGGAGTAAAAAATGAAATTTGTTTTGGGAATATTTGTATTTATATATTATTTTTTAAAAGAATTAGGAAAATAATAAAGGAGGAATTATGAAATATAGTTATTTTGAAGATAAAAACATTAATGTTAGAGATTTTATAGTTAAAAATTATACTCCATATGATGGGGACGAAAGCTTTTTAACCAAACCAACAAAAAATACCATAAAGTTGTGGGATCTTTTGTGCGATCGCATGAAGGAAGAACGCAATCGTGGTGGGGTTTATGATATTGATACAAAAACAATTTCAACTATAACAGCACATGCTCCTGGATATATTGATAAAAATCTAGAAACAATTGTTGGATTGCAAACAGACGAACCATTAAAAAGAGCAATTATGCCTTTTGGTGGAATTAGATTGGTTTATAAAGAAATGGAAGAATATAACCGTCAAATGGATGCTGATGTTGCAAACGTGTTTAAATATCGCAAAACTCATAACGATGGAGTATTTGATGTTTACACAAGCCAAATGAGAGCTGCTCGCCATTCACACATAATTACCGGTTTGCCAGATGCTTATGGTCGTGGCAGAATTATTGGCGACTATCGTAGAGTTGCACTTTATGGTGTTGATTATTTAATTGAACAAAAAAAATTATCACTAACACAAAGTGAAAATGAAGTATTTACCGAAGATTTAATTAAAGAACGCGAAGAAGTTAGCGAACAAATTAAAGCTTTAAAACAATTAAAACAAATGGCTTTAAACTATGGTTTTGATATTTCAAAACCAGCAACAAACACAAAAGAAGCTATTCAATGGTTATATTTTGGATATCTTGCAGCTGTTAAAGATCAAAATGGTGCAGCAATGAGTATTGGTCGCATTAGCACATTCCTTGATATTTATGCTGAAAAAGATCTTAAAGATGGCACTTTTACCGAAGAACAAATTCAAGAATTTGTTGATCACTTTATCATGAAACTTCGTATTGTTCGTTTTTTAAGAACAGGCGAATATGATAGATTATTCTCAGGCGATCCAACATGGATTACCGAAGCTATTGGTGGTATGTGCAACGATGGTCGTCACATGGTTACAAAAATGAGCTATCGCTTTTTACACACACTAACAAACTTAGGACCAGCTCCAGAACCAAACATGACTATTTTGTGGAGCAAACATTTGCCAGAAAACTTTAAAAAATACTGTGCTAAAACAAGTATTGCAACAAGTTCGGTTCAATATGAAAACGATGATTTAATGCGTATTAAATTTGGCGATGATTATGGTATTGCTTGTTGCGTTTCTGCAATGCGTATTGGTAAACAAATGCAATTTTTTGGAGCAAGAGCAAACCTTGCAAAAGCTTTGTTATATGCTATTAATGGTGGTGTTGACGAAGTTGAAAAAGAAGTTGTAGTAAAAGGTATTAATGCAATTACCGATGAATATTTAGATTATAAAAAAGTTAGCAAAAACTATGATATTGTTTTAGATTGGTTAGCAAAACTTTATATTAACACACTAAACGTTATTCACTACATGCACGATAAATATTGCTACGAAGCAATTGAAATGGCATTGCACGATAACAAAATTGTTAGAACAATGGCTGGTGGAATTGCTGGTTTAAGTGTTGTGGCTGATAGTTTATCTGCAATTAAACACGCAAAAGTTAAAGCTATTCGTGATGAAAACGGGGTTGCTGTTGATTTCCAAATTGAAGGAGATTATCCAAAATACGGTAACAACGATGCTAGGGTTGATAAAATTGCTTGTGATATTGTTAACAAGTTTATTAAAAAACTTCGCAAACAACCAACATATCGCAAAAGCATTCAAACATTATCAGTTTTAACCATTACAAGTAATGTTGTTTATGGTAAACACACAGGTTCAACTCCAGATGGCCGTAATCATGGCGAACCTTTTGCACCAGGTGCAAACCCAATGCATGGTAGAGATTGCAATGGCTGCGTTGCATCGTTAAAATCAGTTTCAAAATTGCCATATGATAGTGCAGAAGATGGTATTAGTAACACATTCTCAATTGTTCCAACAGCTTTGGGTAAAACCGATGATGAAAAAGTTGTAAACCTTGTTGGATTAATGGATGGTTATTTTGGAGATAAAGGACATCACTTAAATGTTAACGTGTTAAATCGTGATGTTTTATTAGATGCTATGGATCATCCAGAAAAATACCCACAATTAACAATTAGAGTTTCGGGTTATGCTGTAAACTTTATTAAGTTAACAAAAGAACAACAACAAGATGTTATTAGCAGAACATTCCACGAAAAATTTTAATGGTGAAGCATGAAAGGATACATTCACTCAGTTGAAACTTTTGGTGCAATAGATGGTCCAGGAATTAGATATGTTGTGTTTATGCAAGGATGCCCAATTAGATGCATTTATTGCCACAATCCCGATTCTTGGAAGCCAAAAACAGGACAACAAACAACTGTTAACCAAATTGTAAAAAACATAAAGCCATATATTAATTATATTAGCAATGGTGGTGTTACAATTTCGGGCGGGGAACCATTATTGCAACCTAGATTTGTTTTAAAACTAATAAAAAAATTAAAAAAATTAAATTTGCATGTTGCGCTTGATACAGCAGGAACTTTGCCATTAGTAATTAGCAAGCCAGTTATTGATGCTAGTGATTTAATTTTGTTAGATATAAAATCGCTAGATAATAACATGTGCACAACTGTAACAGGTTCGCCAAACACTAATACTCTTAGCACATTAGATTATTGTGAACACACAGGTAAAGATGTGTGGATTAGACATGTTGTGGTTCCTGGTTACACTTTAAACTTTGATATGTTAAAACAATTGGCTCAATATTTAACAAAATATAAATGCGTTAAAAATATTGATCTGTTGGCTTTTCACAAGATGGGTGAATATAAATGGAAAGAACTTGGTTACGATTATAAATTAACCGAAACACCAGCACCAACTGTTGAAGAAATGCAAAAAGCAAGACAAATATTTAAAGATTTAAATTTGCCTATTGTTGAATAAAAAACTCCCTACATGGGGAGTTTTTTTTAAATATTGAAAAAGTTTAAATTTTATGATATAATATATACAATATAAATATGGGGTTAATAACTCCAATAGGAGAAGTTATGATTAACGGATACGAAGATTTATATGTTGGTCCTGATGGATCAACTCCAAAATATAAACTATTTAAAGCTGACGAATTAGTTCATAATGTTAGTCCAGCTGGTATTAATAGTTCGTTAGGAATTGGGTATTTTACAACATACTTTTCAATGCTTGAACAAAACATAGGACAACAAAATTATAAGATTTTGTTTGATGTTTATAAAAACTATCATGGCTTTACTACTTCAATTTGTGAATATCAGGACGCTATTAAGCACAATATTAACATGGATACACAAATAAAAGGATTAATGCCAGAGTTTGATAAGTTAGAAAAGCGAATTGAGGAGTTTGCTGCTAGACCTTTATCAACATTGTCTTCATTTGAATTAGTTACTTATCACACAACAATTCAACGATATAAAGAATTAAAAAAATTGATTAATGATTTTAAATCTAAAAAAGTTGATTTGCGTGATAGTGCAGCATCAATTCAAAGATATTATCAACAACTAGCAGGTGCTATGCCTGCTCCTGCAATGCAAGTAGAGTTAATGGAACTTAGAGGTTTGTTTAAACAACCTGAATTTAAATCGGGTCTTGCACAAGATTATGTTGATTCAATGTTGTTGCCTGGGGCTGAAAGATTAGAACATAAAATTAGACTAGATGCCGATTCTAAATTTGATATGGCAGAATGCGAAATGCAATATCTAACAAAAACAATAGATTTATCAAAAGAACTATTAGATTTTTATGCCGATATGGATTTTTCGAAACAAATACCATTTGAAATGCTTCAAAAATATAAAATGATTGATGCATTGCATACAATTTCAACAGTTGCAATTGAAGAAAGTTCTCCACAATACACAGCAATGACTGCATATAGCAAATATTACTCACACATTATAAAAACATTGCGTGAAAGTTCTTATGGAAAAGTTGTAACACCTGAACTTGAATCTTTAACATCGGCTGGAATTAGAGATTTTAAAATTCCTGGATCACATTCCACACGTGGAGTTACATCCGATATTGCCTTTTTAATAAGTAAGGTTACTGGTAAAAATGACACATTAAGCAAATATAACTCCATTAATGATTTTTCATATATTTTAGATGGCGTTGCTGCTTTAACCGAAGCTCAACAAAATTTGCTTGCTCATCAACAAACTTACACTTTAACAAATCCAAATGCTAGTGCACCATCTTTAAGTGGAGCTCAATTGGCAGCTATTAAAAAGAAATAATAAAAAGTGAACATAATTGTTCACTTTTTTGTTTGTGCAATTATTGTTTGCCAATAAAATTGTAATTTAATATAATTTAGTAAATGGAGGAGTATTATGAGAGAATATGAATATAGTTTTAATGTTGAGTCTTTACATCCTTATATGGAATATTGTCAAAATAACAATTACACAATGCGTAGCCATGCCGATCAAGAACGCACAATTTATCGTGGACCAAACAAAACCATAGCAAGAGTAACTGTTAATGTTAGCGATAATGTTGAAACAAAAACATTAGATTTTAAAGATGATGTTATTAATGGCGAAGTGTTAATTGAGCGCAAAGAAACTTTACCGCTTTCAATTAACGATACTTATGCTGTTTCGTCAGTGTTAGATTTTTTAGGATATAAAAAAGATGTAACCCTAGTAAGAACTCGTGTTGTTTACGAAAAAGGTGGGGTTAAGTTTGAGTTTGATAGTTACACACAACCTAAAAAGGCATACGTTGTTGCTATTGAAGGCGATAAAGATAAAGTTGATTTAATTTATAATGAAATTAAAAACAGCTTTGGAATGCAAGATTTAGGATAAATAAAAAACACACTATTTTAGTGTGTTTTTTTGTTTGAATTATTTTGTTGCAATTTAAAAATTTCTTCGGTTGCAAATGCTAGTTTTGTAATAACATTTTGTTTTGTTGGGTAGCAGTAAAACGAATCATTTTCGGTTGAGATATCAAAACAATCAAATGGTTTAATGTAACAGTAATCGTATTCAACGTGCAAACTGTTAGTTTCGTGTGGTTTTCTATTTATTAAATAAGGTGCATTATTGTAATAGCCCTCTAATGTAAACCCGTTGTTAATATCGTGTGTTACTTTTGCTTTGCCCAATTTAATAAAACGGGCACATCTTGGTAGCGAATAAACCTCAACCTCATCACTAAAACTATAAGTGCCATTTTCAACTTGTTGTTTTACTTGCTCACGTTCCCATTCAAACCAATCAGGAATGTGTGAAAATTCGGTATCGCCAGTTGTTGCTTGCAATGATCCATCTTCATTTAAATTCCAACGTTTGCCGCAGTGTGTGCAAAAAATTTCGGTGCCTTTGCTATCCATTTTTGATTCGGTTAAGCAGTTTGGGCATTGATACAATACTTTATGTAATCCTTCGGCTCTAAATGGTTCGGTAATTAAAATATTATTTTCTTTTTGATACTTATATTCGTCATATGTTAACGCCTGTTTAACTGCTGTGTTAATTTCATCAACAGTCATATCTTTAATTTGTTCAGGTGTTAAAATTTTTGTCATTGTTGTGTGCAAAGGGACTTTGCGTTTTTTTCTAAAATTCCAAAAAGGTGAGTGTAAATGATTTCCATGATGAACAACAGCAACAACAGGAACTTTGTTCATTTTAATAATTTTGCCAACAGCATCGGGAATAAAAGATGTTGTTCCACAAGGACTATAACGGGCCTCGGGATACATTGATAAAACGTCGCCACGTTTTAACACCTTGTTAATAGATTTTACTAAGTGCAAATCCATGGTGTATTTTCTGGTTGCAATGCCACCAATTAATTCGAGTAACCATGGTCTTCTATAATAGCCATCAATGCTAACAACATTATTTACTCGGTGCATTTTTGTTCCAACAGCTGCAAGTTCAAAATCTATAAAATACATATGATTGCTAAGCATCATATATGGAGGTTTTAATCCTTCCATGTTTATTTTTTCAACTTTATATTTTTTGTTGCATAACATTATTTTTGATAGCATCCAAATAAGCCAAGTTAATATTCTTGGTTGACGAATTGGATATTTTGCAGTGTTATATCTTTTTTTATTTTTGTAATTTACATCCATTAAACAGGTCCTCATTTGTGTTTAAAACTATTGTAAATTATTTTTGTTTGTGTGGCAATAAAAATGTGATTTAAAAAAATATTTTGATATATTTTAAAAATTAAATATAATACGTTTAGGAGATTAATATTATGTTAAATATTTTATGGATTGTGTTGGGATGCATTGCAGGGGTGTTAATATTATTTGTTTTGTTAACACTAATTTGTTTTGTGCTTGTGTTTTATGTTCCAACCAGAACACAAAAACAATTGCAAAAAATAAAACCAACTCCTGGCAAAATATATAAACCATATCACGATAGGTTTATTGAAAGTATAAAGTTGCTTAGATCAATGCCATGTAAACAGTTTGAAATTATGTCGTTCGACGGTCTAATTTTAAGAGCAAAATATTACGAAACAAAAAAAGGTGCGCCAATCGAACTTATGATGCATGGTTACAGAGGTAGTGCCGAATCGGATTTGTGCGAGGGTGTGCAACGTTGTTTTAAACAAAATCGCAACGCTTTGCTTGTTGATCAAAGAGCATCTCGAACCAGTGATGGAAATATTATTTCGTTTGGAGTAAACGAAAAACAAGATTGCAAACAATGGATTGATTTGCTGATTAAGGAATTTGGGCCAGATGTTAAAATTATTTTAACAGGAATTTCTATGGGGGCTGCAACTGTGTTGTTGGCAGCAGGAGATAACTTGCCAGATAATGTTGTGGGGGTTATTGCTGATTGTGGCTATACTAGTGCAGAACAAATTATTAAAAAGGTTATTAAGCAATTGCATTTGCCAGTGTTTATATTTTATCCATTAATTAATTTGGGAGCAAAAGTAATAGGGGGATTTGATTTATCACAAGCAAATGTAGAGCAAGCTGTTAAAAACTGCAAAGTTCCAATAGCGTTCTTTCATGGTAATAATGATGGGTTTGTGCCTGTTGAAATGACAAAGCAAAATTATCAAAATTGCAATAGTGAAAAAACAATATTGTTGGTGGATGGTGCAGATCATGGGTTGAGCTATGTTATTAATCCTGAACAATATTTGCAAACACTTAGCGAATTTACAAAGTTGTGTGGAATAAAATAAAAACAAACCATAAACGGTTTGTTTTTTATTTTTTATATTTATTTTCACAATATAACAACATATTGACAAAAAGATTATACTTTTTGCAAATAAGTTAATAATTACTTTCCCATATTTTTTGGTGGTGGTAAAAGTGTTTGTCTATATAAGTTGTAATTTTCTTTTAATTTTGTTGGCCATGTTACATCGGTAGTATAAACTTTTAAAAGTCCGTTAACCTTTGTTGCAACAATGGTCATCGAAACTGAGTTATCATAAAATATTGCATTATCAACTAATCCTAAAGCTTCACCAATATTATCAAATTGTCGTTCAAATCTAAGTTTAACTCTTTCTTTGGCAATGCCGTGTCCACCTCGCGAAACTCTGTAATCAATACGTTCTAACGATTGTTCAACTTTTTCAACACCAATAAAGTTTAAGTTAACAGTGTATCCTAAAAGTTTTGCTGTTTTTATTTGTTTAATAACAAATGGTGTTATTAAAGTAAATTCCCAGTTAAAGGTTTGTTTGTTTTCTAAACAATCCTTTAATAACAACAATGCTTTTCTTCCAGATTTGTTAATGTCGGAATATTCTTGCCAGTTTCCATTAAAAGCAGTTAAAATATCATCAGGGCAAACTCTAACACCTAAGTCCCCAGGTTTTAACATAACACGCTGAAATTCATAAAGTGTTGATTTTCCTGCTCCGTTAATACCTGCATAAATTGTTAATGTTGGCATTAAATTTCTCCATTATCTAATTTTTGTTTAAACAACTTTCCATTTTTATAATTTACCAAAAGCATAAATAGCTCATGGTCGGATTCGGGCAAAGTTTTTAATCCTTCAAGTATTGTTTTTGGCGATACGCTTTGTGTTGCATTAAAATTTTTAATAAATGTGAACAATTCGTTTTTAGTCATAGTTGATACCTCTAATTTAATTATAGCAGTTTTATATTTTCATTTCAACACTAAATTATTTTCAAACAAACAAAAAACCAACCACATTGTGATTGGTTTGTTTTTTATATTTTTGGTGCAGAAACAAAATGTCCTACTTTTGTGTTTGTTCGTGTTGAGTATTCGTCGTAGTGTGTGCCCAGTGCTGCACGATTTTGAATTTTAAATGTTTCGGCATCATCTTCAATGT
>CALDPW010000158.1 GCA_937911885.1 uncultured Clostridia bacterium
AACATGATAACTTTTAATATTTCTTGGATGCAACTTTCGCAAGTATTATTGTTTTCATTGTTATTACACATATAATCCACCCCTTTATTTTTATTCATTATAATCTATGTTTAAATTATGATTACAAACGTTTTTATGATAAAGAAATTAATCTGCGTGAAACAACTTCGTTTCCACCATTTTCTAAAATAGTTCGTGTTTTAGTAACTAGTGATAGCGAGGATGTTGCCCGTGATTTAACACATGAATTATTTATTCAATTAAAGCAATTAAAAATTGATAATAAAAATGAATTTTATTTTTTAGAGGCAATGAGATCGCCACTAACAAAAATCAAAAACAAATATCGTTTTCAAATTTTAATGCGTATTAAACCCGACAATCAAAATTTGTTAAATCAAATATTTGAAATAGTTGGAAATGGAAATTCAAAGGTTAGTGTTTTTGTTGAAATAAATCCACAAAACCTAAGTTAAAGGAGAAATTATGGCTACAAGAAATATTATTTACAGCGATAATGAATTAATAAGAAAAAAATCGAAACCAGTAAAGGATTTTAACGAATCTCTTTGGCAGCTATTAGATGACATGCGCGAAACAATGCATGCTCGCAATGGTTGTGGTATTGCTGCACCTCAGGTTGGGGTTTTAAAACAAGTTGTTATTGTTGAAGTTAATAATTTGTATTTAGAACTTATAAATCCCGAAGTAATTGAAGAACTGGGTGAACAAGAAAGTTTAGAAGGATGCCTTAGTGTAAAAAACTCTTTTCAAGGTTATGTAAATCGACCTGCTCAAATTTCGGTTAAAGCAAGCGATAGATATGGTGATGAGTTTGTTATTACAGGAACAGGCTATTTAGCTTGTGCATTATCTCATGAAACCGATCATTTAAAAGGTGTTTTGTTTATTGATAAACTTTTACGCCCATACTCACCAGAATCAAAAGGAAGGAAATAATGAAAATAGTTTTTTTAGGAACTCCCGATTTCGCTGTTCCATCGCTGCAAGCATTAATTAATAGCAAACACCAAGTTTTAGCAGTTGTTACACAACCAGATAAACCAGTTGGCAGACATGGAAAAATTGAATTTTGTCCTGTAAAAAAGTTGGCAATTAGTAATAATATTCCTGTTTATCAATTCGAAAAAATTCGTAGAGATGGTGTTGAAGATTTAAAAAAACTTAATGCCGATATTTTTGTAACTTGTGCCTATGGTCAAATATTAAGCCAAGAAGTGTTAGATATTGCACCACATGGTGTTATTAATGTTCACGGTAGCCTACTTCCAAAATATAGAGGAGCAGCTCCAATTCAGTGGTCAATTATTAATGGAGATAAAATTACTGGAATTACCATTTTACAAACACAAATTGGTATGGACGACGGCCCAATGATTTTAAAACAAGAAACAGAAATTTTACCTGGCGAAACTGCTGGTGAATTGTTTGATAGATTGGCTCCAATGGGGGCAGAATGTTTGCTTAAAGCCCTAGATTTGATTGAAAATGGGAAAGCAACATTTACTGAGCAAAATGCCGATGAAGTTGTTATGTGCAAAATGTTAAAGAGAGAAAATTTTAAACCTGATTTTAACATGAACGCTCAACAATTTATTAATTTAATTCATGGTTTAAATCCATGGCCAAGTATGCAAGTTTTAATTAATGACACAAAATTTAAACTTTTGCGTGCCCAAATGGCAAACATGCAACAATTAAGTAGTTTTAATGTGTGTGTAGATAATTTTGAAAATGGCGAAGTTATTTGCGCAAAGCCAAAACTTGGATTAATAATTAAGGTTGGTGGCAGTGCTGTTAACATAACAGAACTTCAACCTGAAAATGGTAAAATTATGCAAAGTAAAAGCTACTTAAATGGCAAGCAAATTGATGAACATTCAAAAATTTTAAGTATTTAATATGAATAAAGAACTTTTAACCAGTTTTAATATTTTAAAACAGATTTATTTTAATAATGCCTATGCTAATATTGAACTTAACAATAATAAGTCCAATAACTTTAATTTTTCTTTGGTTACAAAAATAGTGTATGGCGTTATTGATAATAATGTAAAATACGATTTTTATTTATCACAATTTTTTAAAAAAGCACCAAAAAAACAAGCTGTTTTACTCTTAAAAATTGCTTGTTATGTAAAATTTAACATAAATTCAATTCCGCATTTTGCACTTGCTAACGAACTTGTTAATATTGCAAAAAAATGTGAACTTAAACCATATTCTGGATTTATTAATGCTGTTATTAAAAACATAATAAAAACCGATTTTGTGCTGCCAGATAATATTGATACAAAAACTAAATTATCAATAAATTATTCAAAACCACTTTGGTATATTGATTTTTTAATTAACAATTATGGATTAGATACTGCTGAACAAATTGTTAAAACCGAACTAACAAATCAAACACACATTAGAATTAACACTAATTTAATTTCAGTTGGCGATTTTATTGATTTACTTATAAAATATAAAATAGATTACACTAATTCGCCGCTAAAAGATGCAGTGTTTGTTGATTATGAAAAATTGCTACAACATGATTTATCGTCACTTTATACACCTCAAGGAATAACAAGTATGTTGGTGGCTAGGCAGGTTAAAGGTGATCAAATACTTGATTCGTGTTCGGCTCCTGGTGGCAAGGCGGTTTATGCTGCAACATTAAATCCAAATTCAAATGTTGTTGCATGTGATATACATTCACATAGGGTAGAATTGATTAAAAACTATGCAAACAGAATGAATATTAAAAATGTTTCTGCAATTCAATTAGATGCAACAAAGTTTAATCCAGAATTTTCTGAAAAATTTGATGTTGTTATTTTGGATGTTCCATGTTCTGGTTTGGGTGTAATAAATAAAAAACCCGATATATTGTTAAAGGAAAAACCAAATTTTGATCAAATTGAAAATTTGCAATATCAAATTTTATTAAACAATGCTAATTATGTAAAACCAGGTGGTTACATTGTTTATAGCACTTGCACCATAAATAAGGGTGAAAATGAAATGATTTTAAACAAATTTTTGGCTAATAACAAAAATTTTGTAGAAGATACTGTTGATTGTTGTGGTTTAAAAGCTGAAGGTAATAACTTTAAAACCTTTTTGCCACATTTAAGTAATACAGAAGGATTTTTTATAGGAAGGATAAAACGCAATGATTAATTTATTAGATTATAATTTACAAGAACTTACAACTTTTGTTGAATCATTAAACGAACCAAAGTTTAGAGCAAAACAACTATATTTAGATATTTTAAATGGTAAAGATTTTTCTGATACCACAGTTTTACCTAAGGCTTTTTTAGATAAAGTTTCAGTTGCTGGTGCTAAATTTCAAGCAGTTAAAATACATAAAACATTTACTTCAAAAGATAAAACCATTAAATTTTTATTTAAGTTAAATGATAATAATTTAATTGAAGGCGTTTTAATGCAATATAAGTTTGGTAGAACTTTGTGTGTTAGCACACAAGTTGGATGCAAAATGAACTGTGCATTTTGTGCTAGTGGATTAAATTTTGTTCGCAATTTAACACCTGGTGAAATGTTGGGACAAATAACCGCAGTTAACGCATACTTAAAAGGTAGCGTTAAAGATAGAGCAATAACAAATATTGTTTTAATGGGTTCGGGTGAACCATTAGATAACTTTGATAATGTTGTTAAATTTTTAAAATTAGCAACCAGTGATGATGGATTAAATTTTAGTGCTCGAAACATAACAGTTTCTACCTGTGGTTTAGTTACTAATATTGAAAAATTGGCTGATGTTGGCATTCCTGTAACATTAGCAATTTCGCTTCATGCTTCTAATAATAATGCTCGACGTGAAATAATGCCAATTTCAAAAAGCTATTCAATCGAAAGTGTTATTGAAGCTGCAAAATATTATCACACAGTAACTAATCGCAGAGTTATTATTGAATATTCTTTAATAAAAGGAATTAATGATAGCATGGAAAATGCAAGGGAATTAAGCCAATTGTTGGAAGATTTAACTTGTCATGTTAACTTAATTAGATTAAATGATGTTAAAGAGCGTGGATTAATTGGAACTCCTGAAAACAAAATGAATTTGTTTTTAAAAGAGCTATTAATTAATGGAACAAGTGCAACAATTCGCCGTAGTTTAGGCGACGATATTGAAGGAGCTTGTGGTCAATTGAGAAATAAGGAATTAAATCTTGAAACAAATACCGTTCAAAAGGTTAAAACTACAGTTTATATTTCAAAAGATATTCAATCAAAATCTAAACAACAAAAATCAGAAAAACAGTTTAATAATAAAAAAACAGGTTTAAACAAATCAAATAATAAAAATGTTGATTACAAAAAAACTGATAAAAAAGGTTCCAACAAAAATCAACACGTAAAATCAACACGTAGTCAAACTTTTTCAAAAATAACAAAAATGAATAGTAAACAAAAATATAGGTAGGAAAAAATTATCGAAGGTCGTATTATTAAAACAATATCAGGTAATACTCAAGTATTATTAAATAATGGTGAAGTTGTGTTAGCAGTGCCAACAGGTAATTTAAAAAAAGAAACAAAATTGCTTGTTGGTGACCTGGTAACAGTTAATCAGGATGATTATAGCAACAAGGTTGTAATAACCTCTATTTTGCCTCGTTTAAACAGTTTAATAAGGCCAACTGTTGCAAATGTTGATAATTTAGTAATAGTTATAGCTCCATCACCAGCGCCTGATTTTTATTTGGTTGATAAATTGATTGTTTATTGCAATATGCATGGTATAAAGCCAATTATTGTTGTTAACAAAATGGATTCTGCAAACAATGATTTTATAAATCAAATTGTTCTAGACTATAAAAATGTGGTTCATGCAATTGTTCAAACATCGGCAATAAATGGCAATATTGGCGATTTAATGGGATATTTAAAAGGCAAATTTTCTGTATTTGCTGGCCAAAGTGCTGTTGGAAAAAGTTCAATTTTAAATGTCATTTGTCCAAAAATAAATCAGCAAACAAACATTCTATCTAAAAAGGTAGATAGGGGACAACATACAACAAGAGTTTGTGAAATATTTAATGTTGATGGAAGTTTAATAGCAGATACACCTGGATTTAGCATGCTAGAAATATTTGATATTGAACCAAATGATTTGCAGGATTATTATGCTGAATTTTTACCTTATAGAACTTGCAAATTTTCTAACTGCACACACACTAATATTAATGATAAACATTGTGGTGTTGTTATGGCTGTTAACGATAATAAAATATCAATTAACAGGTATAACAGATATGTTGTTAACTACAAAAAATTAAAGGAAAGTTGGGATAAAAAATATGATTAAAATTGCGCCAAGCACAAATCCGGAAAAAGAAGAAAATTTGGTTAATTATGTTAAAGAATTAGAGCAAGCAGGTGCCGATTTTTTGCATTGTGATGTTATGGATGGTAAGTTTGTTAAAGCCTCTTGTTTAGGTGTTGAAAAACTTATGGAAGTTAGTCAAAACTCAACAATTGCCCTTGATGTTCATTTAATGGTTGAAGATCCAATAAATAAAATAGCCGAATACTCATGTGTTAAGCCAACCATATTAACTGTTCATTATGAATCGTTTAAAAATAAAGCCAATATTTTATATGCTATTGAACAAATTCATAAAATGCAAATTATGGCTGGGTTAAGTATTAAGCCAGCAACAAAAATAGATGATATTAAGCCATTTTTGCCATATTTAGATTTGGTTTTAATTATGAGCGTAGAGCCAGGTAAAAGTGGACAAGCTTTTATTGAGGAAACACATCAAAAAGTAAATGACTTAAAAAATTATTTAATTGATCATAATTTGGATTGCAAGATTGAGGTTGATGGTGGCATTAATATTGATAATATTGTGCGACTATATCAAAACGGCATGGATATTGCTGTTATGGGTAGTGCAATATATAAAGCTCAAAACCGTGCTGAATTTATAAACAAAATTAAGGTAAACGCTAATAAAAATAAAAAGTAGGATTACTTAAATCCTACTTTTTTTTAACTTGAAATTATTTAATTTCATATAATATTTTAATATATATTTAAGGAGTTATTATGAAAATTTATTGTTTTAAATGTCCAAAAATATTAAGTCCTATTTTAAAATTTATATTTAAAGGGAAGTATTAAAAAAAATGTGTTGTTTAAACACATTTTTTTATAAAAAAATTGCCTTATTAAGGCAAAATTTTTAGTCTTCTTTCTTTAATGTTTTAAGGCATTTTGTGCAAATATATTGCTTTTCAGGTTTGCCATCAACTTCAATTGCTTTCTTTTGTAGGTTTGCACTCCATGTGCGTTTTGTAGCAATATGTGAATGGCTAACTTGGTTGCCACTTGTTTTACCTTTTCCACAAATATAACATACTTTTGGCATAACTAACCTCCGATAAGTTTTCATTAACTGCAATGTATTATAACAAAATTAATATTAATAATCAAGAAAAAAATAAAAAATTTACAATATTTTAGTTAATATAAAAATTTGAAAGAAATTTAATCAAAAAAGGGATTAGGTATTAGTCTTAATATACAATTTTTATTAATTTTGTTTACAAAATAGTTTAAATATAGTAATATTTATGTGTATGCAGATCCCTTGCATAGTTTTTGTATCCAATAAATTATAAGGAGAGATATATTGTGGCAGTAAAAACAAGTAATGCTTATGGCAATATTACAATTTCTAATGATGCAATAGCAACAGTTACTGGCTACATTGCTAGGGATTGCTATGGAGTTGTTGATTTGGTTAGCCAAAAATTAACCGACAGCTTTTCAAGTTTATTTAAAAAACAAACCATAAGTAAAGGTATTAAAATATTAACTGTAAACAACAGAATTTATGTCGACCTTTACGTTATTTTAAAATATGGAGTTTCAATCGGTGCCGTTGCCGATTCTCTTAAAAAATCAATAAAGTATGGATTAGAGCAGTTCACGGGAATGATTATTGATTCTGTTAACGTTAATGTAGTTGGCGTAAGGGTTTAGACCATTCTTGTTTTTCGTGTTTTATATAAGGAGTTATAATGCAAAAGACTATTAATAGCACTCTTTTTCGCAAAATGATTATTGCAGGTGCTAAAGTTTTAGAGGATAATAAAAAATTTGTAGATTCACTTAATGTTTTCCCTGTTCCAGATGGTGATACAGGCACAAACATGAGTTTAACATTTAACAGTGCAGTTAAGGAAATTAATAACTGTTTAGACAGTTCATTTTTTGCCCTTTCTGATGCCTTATCAAAAGGTGCACTTCGTGGTGCCAGAGGAAACTCAGGTGTTATTTTGTCCCAAATTTTAAAGGGTATTGCAAACGAAGTTGGCAAATGTGAAGGAGAGCTAACAACAAAAGCATTTGCTAAAGCTTTAAACGAAGGCGCTCAAGTTGCTTATAAAGCAGTTACTGTTCCTAAGGAAGGAACAATTTTAACTGTTATTCGTATTATGGGTGAATGTGCAGTTAAGGCAGCTAAAAAAGTTGCTGACTTCGAAGAATTTTTTGAAATTATCCTTCGTGAAGGTGAAGCTATTTTACAACAAACTCCAGAAATGCTTCCAGTTCTTAAAAAAGCTGGTGTTGTTGATGCTGGTGGTCGTGGTTTAATTGTTATCTTTACCGGTATGCAAAAAATGCTTCTAGGCGAAGAAATTGATATTAATGTTGAAGATATGTCTTCAAATATGGGTTCAATGCAAGATTCCGTTGTTGAAGGTGGAGATTCAAACGATTATTTAATTAATCTAGAAAATTTAGGCGACATTGAATTTGCATATTGCACAGAATTTATGGTTAGCCACATGAAAAAGAAAACAACAGTTTCTGATATTGATAAACTTCGTGAAAATCTTATGGCTATTGGGGACTCAGTTGTTTGTATTGGCGATCTTGAATTGGTTAAAGTTCACGTTCATACAAACGAACCTAACCGTGCACTTGGCTATGCTTTAGAACTTGGTGAACTTATTAATTTGAAAATTGAAAACATGCTTGAACAAAACCGTGAGTTAAAACGTCAACATACTGCTAAACTTGAAAATTTAAAACAATTTGGTATGGTTGCAGTTGCTCCTGGCGATGGAATTGCTAGCGTGTTTACCGATATTATGGTTGATGCTATTATTGAGGGTGGTCAAACAATGAACCCTAGTGCAGACGATATTGCAAAAGCGTGCGATAAA
>CALDPW010000159.1 GCA_937911885.1 uncultured Clostridia bacterium
GTTTTTATATCTTGTTTTGCTAAATTTTGTGTATTTTTATTTAATATTGTGTATGTTTATGCGTTATTATTAATTTTTATAAATTTTGTATTTTTAATAAAATTTTATTAAATTTTGTTTATTTTTTTAATAAAACAATGCCCTGCCCCACACACAATTATTAATAAAAAAATTAATTAAAAAACACAAAAAAACACTCACAAAAAGTGAGCGTTTTTATTTGTTAAGCAATAAATATTATGCGTCCGCATTGTTCGCAAATAATGTAACCATCTTGTTTAAGTTTGTCAATTCTGCCTTTTGGTTGAGCCATCATGCAACCACCACAATTTCCATCTTTAAGTTCAACAAAAACTGGGAAAATGTTGTCGTGTTTTTTCTCTTTATATTTTGTTAAAAGTTCTGGTTTAACTTTTGATTCTAATGCACGCATTTCAGCAATAATTTTATCGGTTTTAGGTTTTATTTCTGCAACCAATTGTTCATATTTTTCTTTGCTTTCTTTATGTTTTGTTCTAGCAACAATAACTTGATTTTTTGTTGTTTCAAATTCTTTTAAAATTGATTTAATGTTGTTTACGTTAATATTTAAGTTACGTTCAATCATATATAAATTTGAAGAAACTTGATTGATTTTGTGAAAAACTTCTTCCATTTCTTTTTCAGATAACTCTTCTGCTTTTTTAGCAGTTAGTTCTTTAATGGTTTTTAAGCTTTTATCATACTCTGCTTTTAAAGATTGATAATCTTCGGTTAATTTTTTTGCACTTTTTTCAAGTTCTAATGTTTTGTTTTGAGCTGTTTTAACATAATTAATCATTTGATTCATAACATTTTTTTCGTTAGAACTATTAACTTGTTTTTCAAGTTTTTTAAGTTGCATATCTAACTTTTGATATTCTAAAATTTCTTTCATTTACTTTCCTTCCTTAATAATACTTTCAATTTCGTTTATACAAGTTACCAATTCTTGTTTTTGCAAATCATTAACCATGTTAAGGCGTTTTTTATAACCATCCTGCAAAAATTTTAGGTAGTTTGTAAGTTCTATGTTTGCACAATGAATATTTAAACCATATTTAATTTGCAAATCGGTTAACTTTTGCTTACCTTTTTTAACAACTAAAATTGTGTAGTATATGTGTTTTTCTTTTAAAATATATTCGTTAACAATTTTGTAACCATTTAGTGTTAAATACTGCCTTAATTTTACTACATTATTTTGTGGTTGCAAAATTAATTTGGGAGTTTTTATTTTGGAGTTTTTTAATATATTTATTATTTCAAGTCCTCCAACACCCGAAACAATTATTGTATCTAGCCTATCAGAATTGCTTAATGTTGAAAAACCATCACCAACTCTAACACTAAATTTAACTTTTGATTGTTTTTGAAGCAAAATTTGTGCTTTGTTTACACTAGGAGCACTAATATCGGATGCTATAACAAATTTTGGTTTGCTATTTTCAACCAAATAACCCAAAACTTTGCCATGATCACATCCAACATCGGCTATGCGTTTAGATTTTTTTGCAATTTCGCAAATTGTTTTTAATCTAACACTTAAATTTTTCATTATTCAACAAAGTCTTCCAAACGTTTACTACGATTTGGATTGCGAAGTTTTCGCAAAGCCTTTGCTTCAATTTGACGAATACGTTCACGAGTTAC
>CALDPW010000160.1 GCA_937911885.1 uncultured Clostridia bacterium
TCACAAACAGTTATTGCAACAAAAAGGATTTTATTATAACTTATATAATAGCCAATTTAGCAAAGTATAAAAAAAGCACCCAGGTGGGTGCTTTTTTTATTGTGTAATAGCTCCATCAAAAACGCTGAAATATCTATCTTTTTCGTTTGTTGGATTTTCTAACTTAAAAGTAAAAGTGCCAGCTTTAAATTCGCCATAATCACTTGTGTAGTAATGCAATTTTAGGCAATAGGTTGTTTCGGGATTCCAAATTTTTACTTTTGTAGGTGTTGTGTTTTCTAACAATATATGTGTTGTTTCGGTGCTAAGTTCGCCAGTTGTGTAATAAAACCAAAAAGCTCTAACATAGCTTTTGCTTTCGTCTCCATAATAAATAAGGTTTTCATTGTGTTCAATTCGGTAACAATTCAAATTGTTAGCAGTTGCTGATGATACTTTTTTTGTATTATAGCCCGAGGTGTTTGGATAATATGTTGAAAAATATTCGCCAATGCTAATAACATATTGTTCAAAAACTTTTTGTGATGCTATTTTTGCAGTAGCAGTAAGAAAATTGTTTGCTTCTAGTGGTGCAGAAGTTGTAAGAGCTGATAGTTGTGTGCTTGGCAAACCTGAAAGCCCAACAGCAGTTAGTTCTTCACTAACAAACCATTCATGTGGATTGCGTTCGGTGGGATCACCATTGTTTTTGCAAGCAATAAGACTAAAAGTTGAAACAATTAATATTAAACTTAGTAACAATTTTTTTATTTTCATGCCACTATTATAACACATAAGTTTTTTGGGTAAAAATAATTAATAAACAAAATAATACTATATTAAAACTTTTGCCCCAATTTTAAATATTAGCTTAACAAAAATTGCATGGCTAAATAAAAAAACACCCCAAAGGTGTTTTTTGTTAAATGTTGTTATCAAAATCGCTATCCGAAATTTTATAGGTTCGTTTTTGAGAAATAACATTAAGAAGTTTTGTTGATCCCCAACCAATAATAACCAACACTACAAAGTAAATTAATCCAAACCAGCTAAGTTTTGGTTGTGATTTGGTAAACAAATCGATAATTGAAGCACCAGCTGTCATTGAGGTTACAATAGTTAAGCTTTTTACCGAACGGCTAGTAACATCCGATTTTAATCCAGAGAATAGTTTTTGTGCTGATGATACGTGGTTTTTGGTCATTCCCCAAAGCGATTGAATGTAAGTTAATGTGTTACGCAAGGTTTCGTATTTATAGCCTGAAACAGCTAAAAACTCTTGCAATTCAGGATCGTTTTTAGCAATTTTTTCACGAGTGTTTACGTAGGTTGACATTTGAGCAATTCTGCAATCGATTAGGTTTATTGTTTTTGCATAGCCATCAAGTTTGGTGTTAAATTTAACAATATCTGATCCTTTAACATTGGCATTTAATTTAACATCATCAATTTTTTCCCAAACAATACGGTGCATGTTTAAGTAACGGTGTAGTTGACCTTTAAATTCTCTAATAAAAATTTGTTCTTCAACATAACGTTCAATTGTTGTGCTTGTGGTTTTTTGTTTGTTGTTAATAAAGTAGAATTTATCACCTCTAACAACATCGTATTTTTCGTTTACTGATTCGTAATATTTTTGACGATCGGTTTGTGATAACATATCCATAATTTCATCACGGTTAGAATCTTCACAAACAACAAAGTATGGGAAAATGGTTTTAATGTTGGCTAGTTCCTTTGGCACAGGAGCGCCCAAGCTAAACAAATAGCCAATTGCAGGGGATAATCTGTTATCGTAGTAATCTGTTAACTTATCAATATCTGCAAGCAGTGTGTTAACACTAGCATCGGTTTTGTTTAGGGTGATTAAACCATCTTCAAAAACTTTGATAATAATATTTTCTGCAGTGGTAATTGTAATAAATTCTTCACCACTAATATGATAATCAATTTTTCCAATGTTTAAGTTTTTTCTGTGTTCTTTAAGTTTTTCAGCATCCAAATTTAATTGAGTTTTGCAATCTTTAACAAAATCATAAATTTCGGTTAATTGCAACATTGTGCGTTGAAACCATCCACCGATATAAACATTACTTATTTTCATGTTTTCCTCCGAAATAAAAAGTCTCTAATTAAACTTATTATAACACATATTGTTTTTTTTCAAATTAAAAAACGACCATTCTTTTTAATTTGGCTTAATATTTGTGTATTTTTGTTTGTTTAAAATAAATAATAACCAACATAATTAATACTAAAATTATACAAACCAACAAAATTATGATAAAATTAAAAGGTGGGTAAAACCACATTTAATGAATACACATAATTATTAGGGGAGAATCATGACAGAACGAAAAAGTGTAGAAACATTAGAAGATTTAGAACAAGCTTTAACAAAAGTAAAACAAGCACAACAACAATTTGCACAATTTTCACAAGAACAAGTTGATAAAATTTTTACTGCCGTTGCGCTTGCTGCAAACAATTTGCGAATTCCTTTGGCAAAACTTGCTGTTGAAGAAACAGGAATGGGTGTGTTAGAGGATAAGGTTATAAAAAATCACTTTGCGGCAGAATATATTTATAACAAATATCGCACAACAAAAACTTGTGGTGTTATTGAAGAAGATAAAACCTATGGTATTAAAAAAATAGCCGAACCAATTGGTGTGGTTGCTGCTGTTATTCCAACAACAAACCCAACATCAACAGCTATTTTTAAAACATTGTTAGCGTTAAAAACAAGAAATGGAATTATAATAAGTC
>CALDPW010000161.1 GCA_937911885.1 uncultured Clostridia bacterium
TCAATTATTTGTTGTTTGGTTGGAACCAAGCCAACATTATATTCCACTTCACCATCTAAATCCAACGTATTAGAATTTGCGCCAAATTTAAAAGTGGTTATATATGTTTTTGTTTTATCTAAAAAATAGTCAAACATGCGTGTTGCTTTTCCAATAGCTATTGGAAGAATTCCACAAGCTAATGGATCAAGCGTTCCCATGTGACCAATTTTTTTTATATTAAATGTATGCTTTATTTTTGAAACCACTTTTGCACTTGTCATGCCAGTTGGCTTAAAAACATTAATAAATCCTTGCATATTAATCCTTTATTTCTAATTCACTTTTACAAGCTTCAACCACTTTGTTAATAACTGTATTTAAGGATCCAAAAATATTACATCCTGCAGCAAACTTATGTCCACCACCACCAAAGTTTTTATTGGCAAGCGCCGAAACATCAACATTGCCACTTGATCTAAAACTGCATTTAAACAATCCTGGTTTTTCTTCGTATATCATAACACCAATTTCAACACCATTAACATTTGTAATGCTATTTACAATACCAGTAGTATCGCTAAGTTGTGCTTTTGTTCGTTTTAAATCAACCCTGGTAATACTCATTATTCCCAACTTGCCTTCAAAGAAGAATTTAGCACTTGCCAATGCAGTTTTAAACAATTCGAATCTACTTAAAGTGCAATATTTAAATAATTGTGAATTAACATAATATAAATCAATTCCACAATCAATAAGTTCTGCACAAACTATGTGATCTAATGATGTTACATTTGAATGCTGAAAACATCCTGTATCGGTTGCAATTCCTGAATATAGTGCAGTTGCAATATCTGCATCAATTTTAACTTCTAACGCTTTTATGTAGTGATATATAATCAAACATGTGCTAGAAACATCTTCAACAACGTTAACATTAGCATAGTGTTCGTTTGTTTGATGATGATCAATTTCTAATGTATTTTCATGTTCTACAAACATTTTTGAATATTCACCCATTCGTTTTGCATCAGAACAATCAACAGATACCAATAAATCATAGCTAAGAGTTGTTTTGTTGTTTATTTCGTTAATATATTTTATAAATTTATATTGTTCAGCCACTGGGGAATCACAAAAAATATCAACTTGCTTATTTAATGAAACAAGTGCTTGTTTTAAAGCACTTGCTGACCCCAAGCAATCACCATCTGGATTAATATGAGCTAATATAATAAAATTATCATTGCTTTTAATTCCATTAATTATTCTCTTCATTTTTTTCACCATGAATTTTATCTAAAATACTTTCAATATGATTTCCATATTCAACTGACTCATCAAATTTAAATAATAATTTAGGTGTATGTCTAATTTCTATTCTTTCAGATAACAATTTTCTTATAAAAGGTGCTGCTTCATCTAACTCCTTTTCTATATCTTTCTTATCTATATCTAAAACACTTGTAAAATAAACCTTAGCATAACTTAAATCACCTGATACTTCACAACCTGTTATTGTAATAGTATGCATTAATTTATCCCTTGCCTCAGTCAATAATATATCACTAATCTCTTTTACTATTTGAGATCCAATTCTTTTCAATTTAATTTGATTCATATTCACTCCTCATTTCTATTTTTATTTTATCATATTTTTATAAAAATAAAAATCCCCAATACAAATTTTAAAAATACAAAAAAGGCATTAACTGAAGTGATATAGTAAATGTAGACAGTGAAAAAAGACACAAAAAGAGTAATAAAAATAATATGGTAAAACCAGAAAAAGTAGAAAAATATCGGAATAATGGAATCAATAGTTTAAAATCAAATACAAAAAAAATCTAAAACTTATCCAAACATAG
>CALDPW010000162.1 GCA_937911885.1 uncultured Clostridia bacterium
TTAAGGGCAAATTTATTTGCTCTTTTTTTATTGATAAATATTAATTATATATATTTATATTGAATATAGTGTCGAAATTTTTGGATTTATTTTATCTTGCAATATATTAAAAAAATTTTTTAACATATTTTGTTGACTTTGGAATATAATAGTAATAAAATACAATTAGCACTTAAACAGATAGAGTGCTAACACTTAAAACCAATAGTTTGCTAAAAGGTGATTATGAAAGACGAAATAAAAATTTCCGATCGTAAACGTGAAATACTGTTTAATGCAGTTGAAAGTTATATCGAAAATGCAAGTCCAATAACAAGCGAAAAGGTTCAGAGTAGTTTATTTACTAATTTGAGTAGTGCAACGTTGCGTAACGAACTTAATGCGTTAGAACAAATGGGGTATTTAAAACAACTTCACACAAGTTCTGGTAGAGTTCCAACAACAAAAGCATACCGATTTTATGTAGATAACTTGCTTAATAACAACACTTTTGATGAAAAAATAATTAATGAAATTAAAGATAAGTTTGTTGTTAGATCAACTTTTTTAAGTGATGTGTTAAACGACATTGCAAAAAGTATTAACGAAATAACTAATTTTCCAACGTATGTAAAAATTAAGGGATATAAAAACCTTGTTGTTCATGGAATTAATGTTATTCCACTAATAACAGGTCAAGGATTAGTTTTGTTTCAAACAAGTGCTGGTATTATTAATAGCACAGTAAATTTAAGTTCTGATGTAACTGAGGATATTTGCAAAGATGCCTCTAAATATTTAACAACAAATTTATATGGCAAAACAATTGCAGATATAATGCAAAATATTGATTATTACAATAATTTGTTTACTACTCAAATTAAGTTTTATCAAGAATTGTTTGTTTCGCTTACTAATGTTATTAAAAAGTTTGCCGAAGAAAAAACAAGCAAGCTTATTCATACAAACACAACAAAACTTTTAAATGAACCAGAATATAAAGATATTAATAGAGCTAAAAAGTTTTTAAGTTTGATTGAAGACGAAACCGAAATTAAAGAAATTATTGAAAATATTGATAATAATGCAACAAACGAACTTGTTTTTACAATTGGAGATGAAAACCTTAACCAAAACTATTCCGATTATTCAATTATAAATGCAAACTATAATATTGGAAATGGTGTTGTTGCAAGTGTTAGCGTTTTAGGTCCAGAGCGTATGGATTATGCTAAAATTGCATCTGCATTAAAATATATTTCTGATGAAATTAAAAAATATAGTAAGGAGTAATCATGAAACAAGATAAATCAAAAAATGTAAAGCACGAATGTGATTGTGAACAACACGCATGTTCTTGTGGAGAAGAATGCACATGTGGCGACGAATGCATGTGTGGCGATGAATGCACCTGTGGAGATCACTGCAATTGCACCGAGGAACATAACTGTGGTTGTGGATGTTGCCACGAACAAAACGATGTTTCTCACGATGCCCTTGGTTATTTAGAAATTGCACAACGTATTCAAGCAGACTTTGAAAATTATAAAAAGCGCAATGCTGATATTGCAGAAAAAAGTTATAACATGGGTGTTTATGATTTTGTTGAAAAATTATTGCCTGCGCTTGATAGTTTTAAACAAGCTCGTGAAACAGTGAAAGATCCAACTGCTTTGGCAGGATTAAACTTAATTCATGGTCAAATTATAAAAGCATTGGAAAGCTTTGGTATTAAAAAAATTGAATGTGTAGGGCAAGAATTTAATCCAAATTATCACAATGCTGTGTTAACCGATTGCAATCCTGATTTTGAAAACGATATTATAACTGAAGAGTTGCAAGAAGGTTTTAAATCGGTAACAAAAGTTATTCGTCATAGCGTGGTTAAAATTAATAAAATTTAATATTATGCAAAATTATAAAAAACAATTAAATAAAGGATTTTTAGGAGATAATTATTATGGCAAAAATTATAGGAATTGACTTAGGAACAACTAACTCATGCGTAGCAGTTATGGAAGGTGGCGAACCTGCTGTTATTGCTAATGCTGAAGGTGGCAGAACAACCCCTAGTGTTGTTGGCTTTAAAAAAGATGGCGAAATTTTAGTTGGTCAAGTAGCTAAACGTCAAGCTGTTGCAAACCCAGATAACACAGTAATTTCAATTAAACGTGAAATGGGTAGCGACTACAAAGTTAATATCAATGATAAAAAATATACTCCACAAGAAATTTCTGCAATGGTTCTTAAAAAACTTAAAACCGATGCTGAAAGTTATTTAGGAGAAAAAATTAATCAAGCAGTTATTACTGTTCCTGCTTACTTTAACGATAGTCAACGTCAAGCAACAAAAGACGCTGGTAAAATCGCTGGTCTTAATGTTTTAAGAATTATCAACGAGCCAACTGCAGCAGCACTTTCTTATGGTCTTTCGAATAATAACACGAAGAAGACTAAGCTTTTGGAGAATGTATTGAAGGCATCAGAGAATGCGCCGTTCTATTCGGAGGCTCTTTACGAGCTTGGACGTAGCTATGTTGCTGCCCAAAAGAATGATAAGGCGTTTGATTGCTTCGAGAAGCTTTCAAAATCAAAGAAGGATGGTAATTATGTAGCTAAGGCATATCTCGAGCTTGGTTCTATTTCCCGTAACCGTAATCAGCTGGATGAGGCGATGGGTTATTACAAGTTTGTGGTCGAACAGTTGCCTTCGTCAGGATACGAGGAGGATGCTCTTTTGGCCATCGAGAACTTATATCGTCTGAAGAACGAGTCTGAAGAGTATGTTGCATACATCGAGAGAATCGGTAAGGGTGCGACTAAGACAGAGGCAGAGAAGGAGGAACTTGTATTCAGCTCTGCTGAGCAGGTGTTCCTTTCGGAGAATTATCAGAAGGCGCTTACTTCATTGAAGTCTTATCTTGAGAAATATCCTTCTGGAAAGAACTTGTCCAAGGCTAATTTCTATCTGGCAGAGTCATATAAGGCTCTTGATATGAAGGAGCAGGCATGTGATTGCTACGAGATCGCAATTGCTGAGGGTGAAGGCGCGTTCGTAGAGGTGGCTATGCTTAACTATTCAGCTTTGTCTTACAAACTTGAAAAGTGGGATGATGCTCTCGGTGGTTATGAGGCTCTCTTTGCATCAGCTAAGATGGATGAGAATCGTTTCCTTGCTAAGGTCGGAATCATGAGATCTGCATATAAGGCTAAGAAGATTGATAAGACAATTCAGTATGCTCAGACTGTTGTTGAGGACCATCGTTCAAGTGATGCTTTGAAGCAGGAGGCAAATTATCTTCTTGCAAAATCTTACATGTCGCAGAGTCGTCGTGACGAGGCTATGGCTGTGCTTAAGAAGCTTGCTGAGGATCCATCTACATCATATGGTGCTGAGGCAACATATATGCTGATTATGGATAGCTATGACAGCGGTGATTTCCAGGCTGTTGAGAATAAGGTCTTTGCATTCTCTGATGCTGCGACAGGACAGACATATTGGTTGGCTAAGAGCTTTATAATTCTTGGTGACTCGTTTGTGGATAGGGGAGAATATGCGCAGGCAAAGGCTACATTTGAGAGCGTGAGGGATGGATATACTTCTACTGACGACGATGTGCTCGGCGAGGTGAATATGCGCCTTGAGAAACTTCAGAATTTGGTAGCTTCTAATAACTAGGGATATGAAGAGAAAATATATAATTTCATTTGTTTTCGCTGCTGCTTTGGTGTCATTCAATGCCGCAGCTCAGAACTTGGATCCTACTGTTGAGATCTCCCGTGCTTATGAGGGAAAGATTATGGAGGCTAAGAAGCCTGTGAGAGAGATAAATGTGCCGGATAGCGTGGGAACCTTCAGATTGGATTTTGATTACTCTGTGTTTGAAAATCCTTATAGGG
>CALDPW010000163.1 GCA_937911885.1 uncultured Clostridia bacterium
CATTGTCTTATTGGCAGGGCAATGTTAATGCTAGTTTTAGTTATGTTGCAATAGCACCATCTATTTTATTTGCCTCAATTATTTCAATTATTAGAGGTTATTTTCAGGGACAACAAAACATGTATCCAACTCTTATCAACAATATTATTGAGCAAATAATAAAGTTGTGTTCCGGGTTGGTTTTAGCTAACATATTCATAAAAAAAGGCGTTACCATGGCTGTTTTTGGAGCTGTTTTAGGTGTTACAATTTCCGAGTTTGTTGCTTTGATTTTTATTATTATAAATTATTTAATATATAAGCAAAAATATGTATATAAAATTACTGAATCAAAGAGTAAAAACTTTACTTTTAAACAAGCGTTAATAAAAATTATAAAATATTCATACCCAACAACTCTTAGTGCATTAATATCACCAATAACGGCTTTTTTAGATAGTTTTTTAATTATAAACATTCTAATAAATTCGGGATTTTCAAGTCTGCAAGCAACAAATTTATATGGAATTAGTAATGGAATTGTTAACACCTTAATATCACTACCAGTTGTTATTTGCTCAGCAATTTCGACTTCAATTGTTCCTAATTTAAGTGGAATTTATGCAAAAAATAGCAGTAAGGAAGTGGAGAACAAAGTTTCTTTTTTTATTAAAATAACTTGGTTAATAGCTTTGCCGTGTTTCATAATTTTTTTAATATTTTCTCCAGATATAATAACAATGCTATATAAAAATGGATTAAGTGATATTGTTATTAACGAATATGATTTTGCCTATAAGTTGTTAATGATATCATCGGTTAGTATTTTATATTATGCTTTTTTGCAAACTTGTGTATCAATTTTGCAAAGCATTAACAAACCTTTAACTCCTTTTGTTGCTCTTATAATAGCCTTAATTATTAGAACTATTATTATGTTTGTTTTTGTATCAAATCCAAATTTTAATATTTTTGGTGTTGCTATATGTAATATTGCATATTTAAGTGTAGCGATTTTTATTTGTGTTGTTGAGATTAAAAAACACATAAATTTGCATTACAATTTTTATAAATTTGCTGTAGCGCCAATATTTGCAACTTTTGTTACAGGTGTTTTAACTTATTTTTTAAGAATTATGTTAATATCTTGGCTTAATGTGTGGTTAAGAACAGCTATTTGTTGTATTGTTGCTGGATTGTTATATTTGTTATTGATATTCATGTTTAAGTGTTTTACAAAAAAAGAGTTAAACATTTTAAAACTTAAAACAAAGTTGAAGGTTTAAGATGCTTGTTATTTGCTAATAATTTTAAAAAATTAAGGAGCAAACATGAATAAAAACGAATTTATAACTAATGTATCTAATAAAAGTCATTTAACAAAAAAAGATTGTCATTGACAACCTATTTCTTAATATTACCTACTAAAGATTCTAATACATAATCTCCTAAAACATTTACTTTATTTATTTTTAAATATCGATTTCTTTTACCTACATTAATTAATTTATCTAATAACTCATCAAATAAAATCCCTTTATCTTCATATAAATAAAATGAAATACTATTTTCTGTATGAAATTACTTGTAAGGATCGCAGAGGTAAAACTGCTGTAGTGACACTCAGAGCAGATAACCCTCCTCACTTAATACAGCGTTTTCGAAAAAAATATCCTAGAGGTAGAATAATTAGATTTAGCCCATGTGAAGAATAGAGCGTTAAAAACGCTCTATTTTTTTACATATTTTAGTACGTTAATGTAACACTGTAACACTTGTGTAACAGATGATTTTTAACAAGTGTTACACCAAAAACCCTTTATTTATGCGGGTTTGCGGGCTAGTGTAACACCGTAACACTTCATAATCAATATATTAGATATGTTTAGGTATAAATATATTATTTTTTATTATTTTTTATTAAATAATATATATTTATATAAAAA
>CALDPW010000164.1 GCA_937911885.1 uncultured Clostridia bacterium
GAACACGGTGGCTTGGTGTTTGGCTAATTTTGCTTGTGTAAGCACGATACATTTCGTAAGTAAATACATTTTCTGCGTCGGCATTTTTTGCATTAAATTTAGTTTTTAGTTCACCAAATTTTGCAAGTTTTTCACGCAAAATTTTGCGTAAGTTTGCATTATCCGAAATTGTTTCGGCAATAATATCTTTTGCACCGTTAATTGCATCAACAACCGAGTTAACTTCTTTTTCTGCATCAATATATTTTTCTGCTTCTTTTTCTAGTTCTGGGTTTGCTTGCTTTAAAATAAAATCTGCAAGAGGTTGCAAACCTTTTGCAATAGCAACGCTAGCACGGGTTTTGCGTTTTGGTCTAAATGGGCGATAAATATCTTCAACTTCGGTTAAAGTTAAAGCTTCGTCAATAGCCTTTTTAACTTCTTCGGTTAATTTATCTTGTTCGGCAATTAATTTTGTTACTTCTTCTTTTCTAGTTGTTAAACTGCGAAGATATTTTAACCTATCATCAAATTGTCTTAACATTTGATCATCGGCACTGCCAGTTAATTCTTTACGATATCTGGCAATAAAAGGAATGGTGCAACCATCATCAATAAGGTTAATAATGTTTGTTGCATGGGTTAAGCTAATTGAAAATTCTTGGCTTAAAGTTAGTGTAATATTCATATTATATCCTTTTTGTTTATATTGCATTTAATGCTTTTTTAGTATATCAAAATTGCAAACTTTTAACAATTAATTAAGTGTGTTAGTATAAAATCTAAAACAAAAAAAAGATGCAAAACGCATCTTTATTTTGTGTAATATAAAATACCTAATGTGTTTTCGCCGCAGTGGCTAGTAACTGTGCATCCTGCTGTTGATAAATAAATGTTTTTAAAGTTTGCTTTTGATTTTAAAACATCTTTTGCAGCTTCAATCATTTCAGGAGTTGCAGATGAGAAAGTTAGGAAACATACTTCATTATCATAGTTTGAAAATTCGGTTAATGTGTCGTTGCAGTAATCTTTAATAACTTCTGGCATTTTGCCACGATATTTTTTGTGCATGCCCATTTTACCATCGGCAAGTTTAATACTTGGTCTAATTTTTAATAAGTTTGCACCAAGAAGTTGAACACTTGAACAACGTCCACCTTTGTGTAAATAATCTAATCTTTCAACAACAAAACTTGTTTGAACTTTGTTTTTTCTTGCTTCAACTTTTTCAACAATTTCCACAGCGCTAAGGCCACTATCTCTTAGTGCACAAGCATATAAAACTTGCAATCCAACGCCGGTTGATAGGTTTTTAGAATCAATAATATAAACGTTTTGTAATTTTTTAGCAGCACTAACTGCATTGTTGTAGCAGCTTGAAATATCACTTGAAATTACAAAGTGAATAATTGCAACATCTTCTGCTAAACGAGATTCAAAAAATTCGGTATATTGATATTCGTTAATAGCACTTGTTTTTGGTAGGATTTTTGTTTTTTTAACAAATTCAAAAATGTCGTTTGGTGTTAACTCTGTGCTGTTAACATATTCTTTATCACCAAGGGTGATTGTTATTGGTAAAATATCGATTTGATTTTTTTCTAATAATTCATTAGGTAAATCGCAAACACTATCGCTAGTAATAATTATTTTCATATTAATCCTCTTAATCTTTATAACTTTTAGACTACAATTAAGTATAAAGATTGATTAAAATCGTGTCAAACAAAATTGTTCGTTATATATTTTGTTTGATTGTTTTTGTTATATATTATAAAATGTAACTATGGAACAAAATATTCATGCTGGACACAGATTAAGACTTAGAGAAAAGGCGTTAAAATCAAATTTTGAAAACATGCCAGAACACGAAGTGTTGGAACTTTTGTTAACATACGTAATTCCTCGAAGTGATACTAATCCACTGGCTCACAAATTAATAAACACTTTTGGTAGTTTTGCTAATGTATTAAATGCCTCTCCACAACAACTTAAAAAAATAGATGGCGTTGGCGATAAAACAGCACATTTTTTAGCAACCATTAAAAATTTCTTTTATGTTTATAATACCAGTTCGCTTAATCAAGTTGAAAAAATTAATAACATGCAATCGCTGTTAAAGTTTGCTTCGGCTTTGTTAAATGCAAAACCTGTGGAGCATTTTTATGCTATTTATTTAGAAAATAATGGAACTGTTAAGCATTATGAATTAATTAATTCGGGCACAACAAATCAAACAGCTGTTAACATTAAAAAAATAATGGAACAAGCAATTTTATATAATGCATGTTCGGTGGCTGTTTGTCATAACCATCCTGGTGGCAGAGCATATCCTAGTGCAGAAGATGATAAATTAACCAAGGCAATAACAATGTCGCTTTCAATAAACGGCGTTAATATGATTGATCACGTTATTATTGGATCCGAAAACAAATATTATAGTTATCGCCAATCGGGCTTAATTGAAAAGTATGTTCAAAGTGCTTTGGATGCTTTAAGTGACGATGTGGTAAAAGGGAAGTTTGCCATGCAATCAAAATATGAATTTAACGATTAAAAAAAGGATATTTGCATATCCTTTTTTTTGTTATCTAATTTTAATGTGAACTTCACGTAGTTGTTTTTCGGTAACAACGCTAGGCGCTTTCATCATTAAATCTTCTGCTTTTGAGTTTAATGGGAAAGCGATAACTTCTCTAATTGAAGGTTCGTCTAATAATAACATAAGCATTCTATCAAATCCAGGAGCAATACCTGCGTGAGGAGGTGCACCATATTTAAATGCTTCATATAAAGCACTAAATTTTTCTTGGATTGTTTTTTCATCATAACCAGCAATTTCAAATGCTTTAATCATAATATCAATATCGTGGTTTCTAACTGCGCCACTTGATAACTCAATGCCGTTTACAACAACGTCGTATTGATAAGCTAAAATTGAAAGAGGATCTTGTGTTTGTAATGCTTCAAGGCCACCTTGTGGCATGCTGAATGGGTTGTGGCTAAAATCAATTTTGCCAGTTTCAGGATCTTGTTCATACATTGGGAAATCAACAACCCAGCAGAATTTGTAGCAATCTTTTTGAATTAAATCTAATTGTTTGCCAATTTCGGTTCTAAGCAATCCACAAAGTTTGTTGCACATTGATTCTTCATCGGCAATAACAAAAATATCATCGCCAATTTTTGCTTCGGTTTGTTTAATAAGTTCAGCTTGTTCGGTTTCGCTAATAAATTTAATAATTGGACCTTTTAAGCTTCCATCTTCTTCGTATTTAACCCAAGCTAATCCTTTTGCGCCTTCACCTAAAATATAACTTTGCAAGTCTTCGTAGAATTTGCGAGATTTTCCTTGGCAACTAATTGCAAACCCATGCACGGTTTTTCCACTAAATGCACCAAATGTTGTTTGGCTAAACACTTGTGTTAAATCTTTAATTTCAATTGGGTTTCTAAGGTCTGGTTTGTCGGTTCCGTATTTTACCATACATTCTTTGTAAGGGATTCTAACAAACGGACCTTTTTCCATTGGGTATTTGCCATATTTATCAAATGCTTTAAACAAAACATCTTCCATAACTTCAAACACATCGTCTTGTGTTGCAAAGCTCATTTCCATATCTAATTGATAAAATTCGCCAGGAGATCTATCTGCTCTTGCATCTTCATCTCTAAAACATGGGGCAA
>CALDPW010000165.1 GCA_937911885.1 uncultured Clostridia bacterium
ACATTTCAACAATCTTTTTCATTTGATCGCCACCAAAACGACGAACAAGTTCATCTTCCATACTAACAAAGAACACACTTGATCCTGGATCGCCTTGACGTCCAGCACGACCACGTAATTGGTTATCAATACGACGGCTTTCATGGCGTTCGGTGCCCATAATATGCAAGCCACCAAGCGAAATAACCTTTTTCTTTTCAACATCGGTTACTTCTTTAAATTCGTTATAAGCTTTTCTATAACGTTCGCGCATTTTGTTTAAATCTTCGTTATCGGTTTCAATAAACGATGTGCAAAATTCTAGTTGTTCATCAGTAAATCCCAATTCACGCATTTTTTGTTTTGCCATAAATTCTGGGTTACCACCAAGCAAAATATCGGTTCCACGACCAGCCATATTGGTTGCAATGGTTACACTTCCCATTCTGCCAGCTTGTGCAATAATTTCACTTTCTTGTTGGTGATTTTTTGCGTTTAACACAAAGTGTTTAATTTTTGCTTGTTTTAACAATTTTGAAATATGTTCACTTTTTTCAATTGTGATTGTTCCAATAAGGATTGGACGACCATCGGCATGAACTTGTTTAACTTCCTCAACCAAATTACGATATTTAGCATCCTCAGTTGAATAAATAACATCGGGATAATCAATTCTTCTAATAGGTTTGTTTGTAGGAATTGTTACAACGTCTAAACCATAAATTTTATTAAATTCAATTTCCTCGGTTTTAGCAGTACCAGTCATACCACTAAGTTTTTTGTAAATTCTAAAAAAGTTTTGGAAAGTAATTGTAGCCAATGTTTTGTTTTCGTCTTTAATTTCCAAATGTTCTTTTGCTTCGATTGCTTGATGCAAACCATTTGAATATTTTCTGCCAATCATTAAGCGACCAGTAAATTCATCAACAATAATAACTTCGCCATCTTTAACAATATAGTTATTATCACGTTTCATAATGTATTGTGCACGCAATGCATTGTTAATGTGGTGGTTAAGTTCAATATGGCTAATATCACTTAAATTTTCAATCTTAAAAAATCTTTCTGCTTTTTCAACACCTTGTTCGGTTAAGCGAATGGCTTTATCTTTTTCATCAATTTCGTAATCGGTTTCGGCAAGTTTGCGAGCAAACTCTGCTGCTGTTTTATAAGTTTCGTTGCTCTTAAATCCCATACCCGAAATAATAAGAGGGGTTCTGGCTTCATCAATTAAAATACTATCAACCTCATCCACAATGGCAAAATGATAGCCACGTGCAACTCTATCTTCTTTGCGAGTAACCATGTTATCACGCAAGTAATCAAAACCAAGTTCGTTATTGGTTGAATAGGTTATATCACAAGCATAGGCATTGCGCTTATCGCTTGGGCTCATACCCGACATTGAAACACCAACAGTTAAACCAAGGAATGTAAATAATTTACCCATCCACTCAGCATCACGTTTTGATAAGTATTCGTTAACAGTAACAATGTGAACACCTTTACCACTAAGTGCATTAAGGTATGCTACAAGTA
>CALDPW010000166.1 GCA_937911885.1 uncultured Clostridia bacterium
ATGGTAGGCCATACTGGAGTACTTGAAGCAGCTATAAAAGCTGTTGAAAGTGTTGATGAATGTATTGGTAAAATATATCAAAAAGTTCAAGAACTAGGTGGAATAATGATAATAACTGCCGATCACGGAAATTGCGAAGAAATGATTGATGAAAATGGAAACATTTTAACACAACACACAACAAACCCTGTTCCGTTGTGGTTGGTTAGCAACGAATACAAAAATGTTAAGCTAACACACGGAAAACTTGCAAATGTTGCACCAACCGTGTTAAAACTACTTAAACAACAAATTCCAAACTTTATGGAAGATCCATTGTTTTAAGGAGATTAACATGAGCAACAAACAACCAAAATCAAAACAAGAAAAACTTGCAATTTTGTTTACAATTTTAACTTTTGCAATAGTTGTTATCAGCACCATTATTCGAATTTTAAATGATGTTGGAGTATTTAAATTTAAAGGACACGTTGCATATGTTGTTGTTGATATTGTTTTGTTAGTAATTGCTGGTGGTTGCTTAATTACTGCAATCATATTCGAAAAAATTGATAGCAATTTAAAACAACAACATGGAGTAAAAAAAGACACAAAAAAAAGGAAGTAGAACATGGTTGAAACAATTTCAATTTTAAATAAAAAAGTTCAAATTGAACTTAGTAAACAACCAAAAATTAATTCAATTATCGCAATAATTGTAGGAACAATTGGCCTATTGCTATACATAGTTCTATCTGCATTTTTCGAAAGTATGCTGCTAAACTTTATGCTATTGTTTGCAATACCATTTAGCGTTGGATTAACTTGCTTAATAACAATCAACAAAAGCATTCAAATAACGATCATCTAATAATGAAATAGTACCAGTAGGAGCATTTGTCGACGTTCTAAAACGCATATACATACGAATATTTTTCGCATTTATCAAGTTAGAATAATCAACATAAAACATAAATCCATTAACACCAGTTAATTCATAATACCCACGTTTAACACGTTTTAACTTACCATCTTCAATTAATCTAGTTAAATCCTTATTAGTAAAACCTACACTTA
>CALDPW010000167.1 GCA_937911885.1 uncultured Clostridia bacterium
GAAAATCCTCGTGTCGGTGGTTCGATTCCGCCCCGAGGCACCATAATAAATACAACTACTTCCCTATTTTATATGCTGGTGTAGCTCAATTGGCAGAGCAGCTGATTTGTAATCAGCAGGTTGAAGGTTCGATTCCTTTCACCAGCTCCATTTTATTTGAGGGCGAGTTCCCGAGTGGCCAAAGGGGGCAGACTGTAAATCTGTTGCTTTTCAGCTTCGATGGTCCGAATCCATCCTCGCCCACCAATAAAATAATTAAGACTTGATTTAATTCAAGTCTTTTTTTTGTTTTATTACAAAAAAACACTGCAAATGCAGTGTTTTATTTATATATGATTTTTTAGTTCTGGAAAATGTTTAAATATATCCTTATTATAAATTTCATTCAACCAATCTTGTTTTGTGTAATAATCAAGAGCATTTTGTTTAAATAAAGCTATTTCCTCATCAGTTAAATCATGATTTAAGGCATATAACACATTAACATCATCAGAATATATTTCATCTTTCATAATTCCACCAATAGGCGAAACAAATATTGTATTTTTTAAATCGTCACTAAATATCGAAGATGAAATATATAAGTTTTTATTGTAGCTAACACCCAACAAATCAAAAATTGTTGGTAATATATTATATGGACAAGTAAAACCATTTATTTGTTCTTTGTTTAATTTAGAGCTGTAAATTGCAGCCGGAACTCTATATAACTCGTTATTATAATATTCTTCTTTTTCTACTCCCCTCATATCATATGACAAATCATGATAATATGCATTGTGGTCACTATATAAAAATAAAGTAGTATTATTAAATAAGTTGTTTTGTTTTAAATATGTTACCAAATATTCTAATGATTTATCTAAATCCATTACAGCCGCTTTATAATATTTTAATGTATCTTTTACAGTTGATGTTGTTGGAACAACATAATTTGTATTTGAATCTAACCAATCCAGATATTCTTCAAATTTTCCACTGTTTAAAACATCATAATATTTAGTTAATTTTTCATTATATCTATATGGCCCATGAGTTATTAGAGTTGTTAAGAATGATACAAACTTTTTATCAGTTGGTGCAAGTTTGTTAATGCTAGCCTTCATAATATCTGAATCACGATGATAAGTGTTAGCATTTCCTGTTTCAATGTTTGTAAAATCAAGTTTTTCTAATGCAACAACCTCGTCAAAGCCATAGGTTAAATGAGTATCGTTTCTTGAATAAAAACTACCATTGTTACCATGGAAATATTTAGCCGATTCATATCCTTCACTTAAAAGTTTGCTTGGAAGTGAAAAAGGAATTGTGTTTTTTAACAAGCCATCGTTTGATGATAGACCATTTGTAAATTGATTGTTTGTCGGTATGCTACCCAAAATTACATCCATTTCAGAATAATTGGTCTTACTCTTGGAATAATAATTATTTAATGTTACTCCATTATAAAATAATTCATATAAAGTTGGTGTTAAAACAGGATCAATTGCATACCACTCTAAACTTTCACACATTATAACAATAAAATTATCACCAGCAATGCTGCCGGTATAATTGTTTGCTTTACTCATTTCGCCATTAAGAATATAGTTCTTAATTTGATCGTTATCATTTGTTCCCATATTGGTTTTAAATATTAAATTAGCTAAATTTTTTGCATAAAAACCAAATGAACCAAACTTTTTTAATCCTTCACTTTTAATAAATAACGAATGATACAAATTAACATCATTATTAAAATATTTATCATAACTGGAACCTTGTTCATTTTTTAACCACGCATACTGGGTACTATAGGTTGCAAAACCAACACCCTCAATTATGGTAAACAAGCAAGCTAATAATACAGCAATATTTTTAACTGGCGCAAGTTTAAACTTTCGTTTAATTACTAACACCATTAATATTATTGCCGACACCATAACAACTACAACATAAATTAAAAACCACCAATTAATAAACGAAGGATCAAAACTTGTAAATGCCTCTCCCCCCATATTAATCATATCAAAACTAAATAAATCCCCATAAATAGCATAAATGGTAACATTTATAAATGATAAAACTAATTGAACGGTTAACAAAACCAAGGAAACAATCATTTGGATTTTAAAATTATAACAAATAAAAATAATTCCAAAAAACACCAACATAACTGCAATATTAAATAATACATATTTTGGATAAAATCCAAAATTTAAAGCAACAAACATACCTGCTTCCATAAACAAAGCAGCAAAAAAATATATTAATGGAATATAAAAACTTTTAATTTCTAATTTATTATCCATAAACCCTCAAAATATAATTATATATAACAAAACAAGTATAACATTATGTATAACGAAAATCAAATTTTGTTTAACCTTTGTGCTTGTAAAAATAAAAAAAGTAGGATATTCCTACTTTTTGTTTTTTCTATTTTCGTAATTATATTTTAGCGAATAAATGCTTTTGCCAATAATTTCGCTAGCTTCATCTAAAACATCTTTATCAATTTTTCTATCTTTAAATTGCTCCATTTCGCTTAAATATAATGGTTCACCAATAATATAAGTATTAAATCTAAATGCATTTGTCTTTTTTATAAAGCATGAAGGTATTATAGGCGCTCCACTTTTTAGTGCAAACATAGCAACGCCATGTTTTACTTCATTTGCCTCATCAGATTTAAATCTGCCACCTTCTGGATAAATACAAACAGCTTTATCTTCTTTTAGCAATTTTAATGTTGTTTTTACAGCTGTTAAATCAGTTGTTGATTTGTTGTCAACTGGGAAAGCTCCCAATTTTTTTAAAAACCAATTTGAAAATTTAGATTTAAACAATTCCTTTTTGGCCATAAAAACATATCTGCGCCTTGAAGTTAAACGATGTGCCATAATAATTGGATCATTTAAAGTTTGATGATTTGCAACCAAAATCATTTTACCTTTTTTTGGAATATTTCGTTTCCCAACAACCCTAACAGGATATATTAAAAACAAAGGTAAAAACGCAATAATAAACAAAATATAATATAACATATTAAACCTCTTCTATTTTACTATAAATAATTGATACCACTTCATCAGCCGAATATTTATCTGTATCAATATAAATAGCATCGGCCGCAAGTTTTAACGGACTTAATTCACGATGTGTATCTCTATAGTCTCTTTCTACAATATCGGCATACACTTCATCATAAGTACTGTTAATACCCTTTGCAACCAATTCCTCCAATCTGCGCTTAGCCCTATTTTCTGGCGAAGCTGTTATAAAAAATTTATATTTCGCATTAGGTAAAACTTCGGTTGTTATATCTCTACCTTCCATAACAATACTATACTTTGAAGCAATATCTTGTTGAATTTTTTTAACCTTTTCTCTAACTATTTTTAATGGTGAACTTACCGGTGTAGAAACTGATAATGGTGACGGATATACAGCAAGAGAATTTGCCGAAGAATTTGGCACAAAGTAAAATATAACAACATAGAATGTTTTATCTTCGGACGAAGAAGCAGTGGAAGCTTTGATATACGCCGTCTGGACGGTACGAAAGTAAGTGCAGGCGTATCTTACAAAAAATTAAAACGCTTAGAAAACCGCAAATCATACTTAATTGAAAGGAGAAGG
>CALDPW010000168.1 GCA_937911885.1 uncultured Clostridia bacterium
AAAACACACAAACAAAACACTGCCTTGGGGATCGCTAACAGGCATTAGACCAACAAAATTATTTTATGATTTAAAAAAACAACTTGGAAGCGCAATTTTGGCTAAAAATGAACTTATTACCAAATACTGTGTTAGCCCTAAAAAAGCCGAAATAGTCTATGAAACAGTAAAACACCAAACAAAAATGGAAATTAACGATAACTTAGTTGATTTTTATGTAAACATTCCATTCTGCACATCAAAATGTTATTATTGTAGCTTTATTTCAGTTCCACTTGCACAATGTCAACAATTTGTTGAACCTTATATTCAATCTTTGTTAACCGAAATTAGAGCAGCAAAGCAGATTATAAGTAAAAACAACTACATAGTAAAAAGCATTTATATTGGTGGTGGAACACCAACTTCATTTAGTGCAGAACAACTTGATTGTATTTTAAATGAACTTAACTTTCCAGTTTCGGAATTTACTATTGAAGCTGGCAGACCAGACACAATAACAAAAGAAAAGCTTGATGTGTTTAAAAAACATGGTGTAACCAGAATTAGTATTAATCCTCAAACTTTTTCAAATAAAACATTAAAACAAATTGGTAGAGCTCATACTGCCGATGATATTATAAATGTTTATAACTTAGCAAAACCATATAACTTTTTAATTAATATGGATTTGATTGCAGGATTAAAAAATGAAAGTTTTGCAACATTTAAAAAATCTTTATTAAAAACTATCAAATTAAATCCAGATAACATAACCGTTCACACTTTAAGTGTTAAACGAACAAGCGAATTAAGCGAAAATGAAGAGGATTTAAAAGGTGAGTTAGAAGTTGAAAAAATGGTTGATTATGCTTATAAAACTTTAACAGAAAATGGCTATAATCCGTATTATTTATATAAACAAAAAAATATGATAGGAAACCTGGAAAACATTGGTTATGCCAAACCAAAAACAGAGTGTGTGTTTAATATTGACACCATGGAAGAAGTTGCAACTGTTGTTGCTTGTGGAGCAAATGGAATTTCAAAACGCTATTATAGTTTACAAAATCGCATAGAGCGTCAACCAAATGTTAAAAATTTAACCGATTACATAACAAGAGTTGATGAAATGATAGCCAAAAAACAAGATTTTTTTGATAAAAATAAATAATATATTCTTTACAACTAATAATTAATATGTTATTATTTATTCGGACTTTTAGCTAGGTTATACGCATATTCCTCACAATTACGTATATCTTGGTTAATGGCACAATATTTAGGAGGAAAAGAACATGATTAAAAAGGATAAAAAACAAGAAGTTATTAAAGAATTCCAAGAAAGCAGCAATGACACTGGTTCATGTGGAGTTCAAATTGCAATTTTAACTGCAAGAATTAACGAATTAACAGCACACTTAAAAGCTAATCCAAATGATAATCATTCTCGTCGTGGTTTAATTCAAATGGTTGCTAATCGTAAAAGCTTATTAAAATACTACGAAAGAAAAGATCTTGAAGCTTGTCGTGCACTTAAGAAAAAATTAGGTATTAGATAATTTTTTAAAGGCGGATAATTACCGCCTTTTGTTTTATTAGGAGGATTTATGAGAGAAGTTAAACAATTTGAAACCGTTATTGGTGGAAAAAAAGTTGAAGTTACACTTGGCAAATACGCTTTTCAAAGCAATGGTAGCTGCATAGTTAAATGTAACGATACAGTTGTTATGGTTAACACAACTATGAGCAAATCACCACGCCCAGGACAAGACTTTTTCCCATTAGGCGTAGATTTTGAAGAAAAAATGTATGCAGTAGGTAAAATTCCTGGTGGATTTAAGCGTCGTGAGGGCAGACCAAGTGATCAAGCAATTTTAACCAGTCGTTTAATTGACCGTCCACTTCGTCCATTATTCCCAAAAGGATTTTTCAATGATGTTTCTGTTGTGGCTACACCATTATCAATTGATCCAGACGTTGCTCCAGAACCTATTGCAATGTTTGCTTCAAGCTTAGCATTAACAGTTTCTGACATTCCTTTTGCTGGACCAACTGGTAGTGTTGATATTGCTTATGTTGATGGCAACTATATTGCAAACCCAACAGCTGATGAACGCGAACAAAGTTTAATCGATCTTACAGTTGCTGGAACAAAAGAAGCAATTTTAATGGTTGAAGCAGGCGCAAAAGAAGTTAGCGAAGAAGTTATGCTTAAAGGTATTTTATTTGCTCACGAAGAAATTAAAAAACAAGTTGCATTCCAAGAACAAATTGCAGCTGAACTTGGCGTAACAAAATGCGATTCAATCGAATACTACAAAGTTCCAGAAGAAATTGAAAACGCTGTTAGAGAATATGCTTACGAAAAAGTTGTTGATGTTATGAAACACTTTAACCGTTACGAAAGAGAAGATGCAGAAGATGCTATGGATGAAGATGTTCTAGCACATTTTGCTGAAACATTCCCTGAAAAAGAACGTGAAATTTTAGATACACTTTATAAAATCAAAAAAGAAGTTATGAGATCTAAAATTCTTAACGAAGGTGTTAGACCAGATGGTCGTCAAACAACCGAAATTCGCCCAATTTGGTGTGAAGTATCTCCACTGCCAGGACCTCACGGAAGTGCAATTTTCACACGTGGTG
>CALDPW010000169.1 GCA_937911885.1 uncultured Clostridia bacterium
ATTTAACAACTAATTATTAACAAATATTACTTATAAATACAAAAAACGAGCAGTGTGTGCTCGTTTATATTGCATCAATATTAACACTTTCGCCAGTTTGAGCATTTTGATACATTACCCAGTATCCATCGGTGGTTGGTGTTTGTGGGTTAGTTGGTAGCCATTGTGTGTAATTGTTTAGCCCATTTGGTGGGTTTTCGCTAAATGTTCCTGGAACGCCATAGGCTATATATTTTAGTTCAATATCTTCATAAATAAGCCCTAAAACATAATAATTACCATCATTTTCGTAATCGATTTTTACCCATTTGCTATTTGGAATTAATTGTTCTAAATTTTGTTCTGCAGGGTATGAATTAAATAGATCTTCAATTTGATCAGACATGCTCTCGTAAAACGACTCTTCTCCTAAATTAAGATTTTTAAGTTCCTCATCGATTGGGTTTAAAGTGTTGTCGTTTAACACTTCAAAATTATTATTTATTTCTTCGGTTATAACATCTTCAATATTATCATCTATTTCAAACATTTGGTTTAAATCAATAGTTGGTGTTGATAATGTTTGGGTTGTATTTGGTTGAACAGTTTCTTCATGTTTCAATTTTTCAAAAGTTTGCATTATTTCGTTGTTAAAATTATTAAATGTGCTTGCCCAAACAATTGGAACAACTTCGGTTTTATTGTTATTTACAAGAACACAGCTTATAGGCAAATCCAAATTTATATTGTTTAATGTAAATGAGCTATGGTTGTTAATTAGATTTATAGATTGTTTAAATATTTGTTTTTTATTTTGAGCAATACCTAAAACCAAGTTGTTATTATATTCAATATTAAACATTTTAAATGTTGCAAAAACCTGGTTTTGTTTGTTTTCAAGTGTTAACACTGCCATACCATTAAAGTTTTTAACAGTGTTGTTGTTTAAAATGATTGTTTTTTTTAAAGTGTTCATATAATTTCCTATTTTTGTTTTTTATTTGCTTTAAGTATATATTATTTTTTTTAAGAAAAGTTTAATTTAAAAGATATAAAAATCATATATTGTGTCGAACAAATGCGAAATTAATATATGTGATAAACCATTTTAATTTAATAAATTTAATAATATAACACATAAAACAAAAACCCTTTTAAATATTGTTTTTTAATTTTTTTAAACTAAAAAATCTTTTTATTTTGGTAATTAAAAATAATTTTATTAAAAAAACAAATATTTTCGACAATTTAGTTAATATTGCATTTTTTTGTGCTAATTAATTCCATATTTTTACCATGCAATTAATTAGAGCAATAATTTTGCTGTGCTATACTTTTATCGTCGCGTCACACCTGGCGCAAAATTCGCAAATATTAGTAGCGAATAGTAAGTTAACAAAATTAAAGGAGATATTTTTATGGATGCAAATGCCAATTGTAAAGTTGTGTTAATTGATAACAGTGACCAAATGCGTGAAAGTATTAAAACACAACTACAAAACACTAGCATTAATGTTGTTGCTGATTTTTCAGACGCAGTTAGTGCTTTAACTTACTTAAAGAATAACGAAGTTGATGTGGTGGTAACCGATATTGTGTTGCCAAATATTGATGGGTATGAGTTTTTAGACAGCTTAAATAAAGCAAATTTACAAAACAAACCAAAAGTGTTAGTTTTATCGGCTCTTAGTTCGGATAATTTTATTAACAAAGCTTTAATGCTTGGTGCTAATTATTATATGGTAAAACCTTGTGATGTTTCGGTGTTAAAAACACGAATTATTGATTTGGTTAATGCTGAGGATAGTGTTGAACAAGTAATTAACACTATTTCAAAAATAAGACCACGTAATAAACAATTAGAAGAAAAAATTACAAACATATTTATTACTGTGGGTATTCCGGCACATATTAAAGGATATCAATTTTTGCGTGAGGCAATAAAAATGGCTATTGATAATCCTGAAATAATTAATAGTATTACTAAAAAATTGTATCCTAGTATTGCTGAAATTTATGAAACAACTGCTAGCAAGGTTGAAAGAGCAATAAGACATGCTATTGAGGTTGCATGGAACAGAGGAAAAATTGAAAATATTAATGCGTTGTTTGGTATTAGAGTGTATTCAAATAACGAAAAACCAACCAATGGTGAGTTTATTGCATTAGTAGCAGATAAGATGTTAATTGAAGGTGCGTAAATACTATAAAAAGTTTGTTAAAATAGTTTACATTAATTGTTATTATAACTATAATCGTATGTAGTCAAATCTAGTAATATTTTTGATGTATAATAATAAAATGTTAGCAATAAAATAATTGCAAACATAATATTATTTAAAATCCATGTTAATAATGGAAACATTTAGTTTATGGTAGGAGAAAATTTTTACAATGAACAATAAAAAACAAACTTATATAAAATGCCCAAGATGTGAATTAAATTATATTTTAAAAAAGGATAAGGTTTGCGAAGTGTGCAAAGCTGATATGAAAGCTGGTGCACTAGATGATGACGAAATGGAAGTTTTTGATGAATTAGAACTTTGTCCAGTTTGCCATGTTAATTATATTAATGATGGTGAAACAATGTGTTCTTCTTGCTTGGAAGAAAGTTTAGCAATTAATAAAGACGTTGATGAAGATGAAGATTGGCGTAATTACGTTGATAAAGAAGAGGAAGAAGAGGATGATTTAGATCTACTTCCAATTGGCGATAGCGATGATGAAATCGACGAAGAGTTAGATAGCACATTTGCTAAAGATTTAGATGCCGACTTTAAAGACGATTTTGATGAAATGGATGATCTTGAAAGTGACGAAATTGACGATTTTGATGATGATCTTGACATTGGCGATATAGATGATGACGAAGACGACGAAGATGAAGATGATCAAGATGATGAAGACGATGATGAGGATGATGAAGATTAAAAAATAAAGTGCATTAAACATGCACTTTTTTTATTTAGAATAATTTAAAAGCAATTTGACAATAATAGTTTTATAAAACGTTTTGCATAAAGGTGGGTTGGATGAAAAGAAATATTGTTGAAGTTAAAGCATTGTTGGAAGATTTGGTTGGTAAAAATGTGGACTTAGTTGTTAACAAAGGTCGAAAAAAACTTATAAAGTTTAATGCTAAAATTGAAAATGTTTATCCTAGCATGTTTGTTATTTCTCCAAACGAGAATGTTGATTTGGATAGATTTAGTTATTCGTTTAATGATGTGATGTGTGGAGATATTAAAATTATGGTTAATTAATGACAGCTAAACAATAGTTGTCATATTTTTTTTACTTGCAAAATACAATAATTGTGTAAACATTATTTTGGGGGTAAAAAAATGGAAGTTATGCCAAAGTATGAATCAGTGGCTAATTCAGAACGTGTTAGGTTGGGTAGTAGTCAGGCTATAATTGAATGCAAGTTGCCTGTAACCGATAATGGTGCTGTTTCAAAAATTTTGTGTGCTAGTGCTAAAAGTTATATTATAAATTCGGCACCAAATTTAAATGAAGTTGAATTTAATGGAAATGTTAATTTTCAGGTGATTTATGAAGGTGATGACAAAGTAGCATCTTCGCTTGATTATACTGCTGAATTTAAAGATAAGTTTGTATCGGATAAAATCACACCAACAACAACTATTATTGTTAACTCTAATGTTGTGGACGTTAACACTTCAACAATTGGAAACGATGTTAAAGTGGTTGCTATTGTTGAAATTTGTGTTGATGCAATTGAGTTAAATGAGATAAATGCTCTGGTTGGAGTAGATGGCGATAATGTTTTTACAAAAACCGAGGAGTTAACATATTCAACATTTTTAGGAATTTTATCGAATAAGTTTGATTTGTCGTTTGATATTGAGGTTAAGGATAATATTTATAAAGTGTTGGAAGTTAGCCTTTCTCCATTTATTAAAAAAGTGGATAATGGAAATAAAATTGCAACAATTGTTGGTGGCGCAAATGTTGATATTTGCTACTTAATCAACGGTGAAGCTCCGCTTTTAAAAACATATCAAACAACAATTGATTTTTCACAAGAGGTTGAATTAGATGGTTTAACAGAACAATCTTGTATTCAAAGCAATTTAAATATTAATTATTCTAGTGTTAAAGTTACAACCAATATTGATGCCGATAATGCAATAGTTAACTTAAACATTCCATTTGATTATTTGGGATATGCTTTTGAATTTAACACAAAGGATGTTATTACAGATGTGTTTTCGTTAAACAACCATATTAATGTTGCAACATCAAGTATTGCAAATTTGCAGTGTGGTGGCAGATTTAATGAAACAAACAAGGTGAGTGGATTTGTTAATATTGATGATGTGTTTATTGATGAAGTTTTAGGCACATGTTGCAACACTGTTACTTTGGCTACAAGCATTATTAAAGATAACACTCTTATTTTGGAAGGAGTGGCAAGCACAACAGTAATTTATTTAAACAAAGAAACCCAGTCTATGTATTCGGCACTTGTTGAAATGCCATTTAGTATTTCGGATAATGTTAATAATGTTGGCGATGATTTTTTGTCTAACATAACATTATCGTTAGGAGAGGTTAGTTGCCGATTAAAACGAGGTAGTGAGTTAGAGGTTAATGCAACATTATTTGTTTATGCTGATTTTTTTGGAAAAAAAGTTGATGCTGTAATTACTTCGGTGGAAGTTGAAGAGGAAAAAACAGATAATTTGAGTGTTTTAACAATTTATGTTGTAAAACCAAATGAAACTATTTGGGATATTGCTAAGCAGTTAAATGTTAGCCCAGATGATTTATTAAATCAAAACCCCGAAGTTTTGTTGCCTCTTACTGGTGGCGAAAAACTTATTGTTTATAGACAAAAAGAAGTTTTATTTTAATTATATAAATCCCCAAAAAATAAAAGTCGAATAGTTTATTTCGACTTTTTTTTGTTTTTCACTTGATTTTTTCTTTTTTTAGAGTTATAATTAAAAAAACAAATAATTTGTTTAATAGTCATAAAATTAATACATTAATCAATAGATTTCATATTAATATTGATAATGAAGATATATCTAGAGGAAGAAATTTAAAAAAGGATTATATTATTGTTTGTGCTAGACCTTTTATTAAGAAAATACCATTTACTTTAACAGGTGATCAAAATAAGGCCATTGATGAGATTTTGAAAGATAAAATAACTATAAATAATGAAAAGTATGCTAAATTTGGAAATTTACCTCCAAATGGTATTAAAGGATTATGTTATTTTAAAGTTCAAGAAGCTGAAGAACAAAGAAGATTAGAAAAAGAACAAAAGGAACAAAAATAAAATGAAAATTGGGATAAGTAGTTGCT
>CALDPW010000170.1 GCA_937911885.1 uncultured Clostridia bacterium
AAATTAAACAACTGATTTACACTAAAAAAAGCACATAATTGTGCTTTAATTTAATAAACTTTTAATTTTTTTATTTGCTCTTAGTTCTAAATTGTTTTTTAGTGTTAATAATAACGATTTTGATACAGAATCATCCACTTTTATTGTAGATAATTTTTGCAATTGTGAGTTATCAATTATTTTTAAAATAGCATATTCTTGCTTGGTTAGTTTTTGTGAATTTGCCGAAAAACACGTTTCGCATTTTAATTCACCAGTGTCATAATCTAAATAAACATCGTTCAAAAACTGCATACCACAAGTATCACAAATTTTTGTGTCAATTTGATATCCATATTTAGCCAATGTTTCCAATATAAATTTTACACACAAAACATAACTATTTGCATTACCATATGCCAATTCTTTTAAATAATTTAAAAGCAATATAAACCAACGCTCATCTGGATCGTTAGAACGAATAATTATGCATGTTGTTTCCAACATTAAAAACCCAATTAAGCTTTTGTTATAATCGGAAGTAATGTTATAAAAACTTTCGATTTGACTAACTTCAACAACAGTAAAAAAACCATTGCGTTGAGCTAAAACAAATTCTGCCAAACAAAAAGGAAGCGAAGCAAATTTAAGTTTTGCTTTTGCACTATTAACACCTTTTAAAACGGCAGTAATCAAACCAAGTTCCACCGAATAAATTGTTATTAATTTATCTTTTTCACGATAGTCAATTGCCTTTAAAACTATCCCCGTTACTTTTACTTCGTTCATCTTGCTTGTTTAATGCGTGATACAACCTATAATAGTTAATATCACCTGTTTCATAAAATAATTGCCAACATGTTTGTTTTATATTTTTCATATAGCACCTCAGTATTATTATGTGCTATAAACAAACATTTAATCTAAATCTTTAATATTATATCCAAGATCGGCAACATAATTCGATTTATCTCGCCAACCTTCCTTAACTTTAACAAAAATACTTAAAAACACCTTTTTTTGCAATAGATTTTCAATATCAACCCTTGCTTTGGTTCCTATTTGTTTTATCATAGATCCATTTTGACCAATAATTATTTGTTTGTGGTTTTGTTTTTCACAAACAATTGTCGCATCAACAATAACCTTTTTATCGTCCTCTTTAAAACTTTCAATTTCAACTGCAAGTCCATGAGGAATTTCATCTTGCAACAACCAAAGTGTTTTTTCACGAATTGTTTCACCAATCATAAATCTAAGTGATTTATCGGTGTATAACTCATCATCAAAATACTTAACATTTGTTGTTAAACACTCTTTTAATTTGCTAATTAAAATATCAATATTTCTTCCTTTTAGTGAAGAAACTGGAATAATATCTTTAACAAAATCAAGTTTGTTTAAAACATCCAATGTTGGATACAACTTTTCAAAATTGGTTAAATCGGTTTTTGTTATGATTAAAAATAAGTTTTCTGTCCCTTTAAAACTTGTTATAAAATCTATTTCGCGTTGACCAATTTTTTTACTACCATCAACACACAACAAAACAGCATCAACACCTTGTTTTGCATTGTTAACGCTTTTTTCCATATATTTATCAAGCTTGCTTTGTCCACCATGAATACCAGGAGTATCAGTAAAAACAATTTGACAATCTTCTTGATTTAAAATACCAATAATATTGTTTCTGGTTGTTTGTGGTTTTGGCGACACGATTGAAACCTTTTCGCCAACCAAAGCATTAATTAATGTGCTTTTGCCTGCATTTGGTTTTCCCAAAATTGCAATAAATCCACTTTTAAATTCCATATCTTATCCTTTGTAATAATATTCATATTTATTTATATTTATACATTATGAGAAAGGCCGATTTTATCCATCACCTTTTCTTCCATTTCACGCATTACAATCTTATCCTCTTCAATCATATGATCATAACCAAACAAATGCAATAAACCATGAGTTGCTAAATAACATATTTCACGATCAAATGTTGTTCCATATTTTTTTGCTTGCCACTTGCATCTGGAAATGCAAATTACAATATCCCCCAAAACAATATTTCCTGTTTGTGGGTTAATATCAAACATGTTAGCCTTTTTGCTTATTTTTTTTGTAACTATACCACTATCCTCGGTTAATAAATTTGGATATGATAACACATCGGTAACTTTGTTTATGCCACGAGTGCGTTTGTTTAGCTTTTTTATTTGAAGCATGTTTACAAACGAAACATTAACTTCCAAATTTGCACAAGAAGGTTTTAGAGTTTCCTCGGCAACATTTAACGTGTTAGTAATATTAGACAAAAATTTTTTTGCTTTATTTTCATTTGAATAATTAATTAACATTAAAACCTCATAAGTTAATAAATATTTTTAAGTATGTTGAAACAAAATAAGTATCATCAATTTTGTTTATAACAACATTTTCCTCCTGAACAGTTTTGCCAGTTGGCAAATTTTTGTAAGCCTCAGTTTTACTAGCATTAATTAAATCCTGTTTGTTTTCGTCAAAACTACTTGTAACAGTTTGCTCTTTAAGTTCAAAATATGTTGTTTTTGTGTAATTAATAGGTAAAATCCAATTTTTAAACACACAATCATTATACACAACTTTTTCAAACTTTTCAAACTTAACATTGTGTGTTTTATAAAATAATTTTTTACCAAACAGCTCAAAATGGGTAAAACTTTTTGATTTTCCTGTGCGAACCAATTGTTGTTTTACTGATTCAAACTTTACCGTTCCACCAACCCAACTCACGCCTTCAACATCAGCAATTGGTTGCAAATTAACAACTTCACCGTTAGATAGTATAGTTTTGCCATCAACAATTGTTTCACCCTTTTTAACAATATCGCCAACTTTGTAATTAGTTGAACCTTGTTTTACGTTTAGCTTTGTTATTTCCATATTATATGGAGCTGTTATTACATTATTTAATGTGTTAGATTGAATTTTTTCCTTTATATTAACTATTAAATTAGTTCCTTTATGAACAACACTAACCAAACTAATTTTATTGTTTACCTGTTTTAAATACTGTTCAATTTGTTGATTGGTTTTGTTGTTTATTTGATTTGTTTTTACATTAAAACTTGATAATTGTTCTAATATTTCGCTTTCAGATATGCTTTGTATTCCCAAAACATTAATTTTAAATGTGTAATTTGAAAATATAAAACATATTATTACACACAACAAGCCTGTTATTACCAAAGCCAAGTGTTTTAACATAGCAGCACATAGTTTAACTAAACCATATTGTTTTGTTATTTCAATTTTATAATTATTTAATAATTTAATTTTTTTTAATTTTAAATAATCAATAAACCCTAACGAAAAGTTTATTGTTTTATAATTTTTATAATCAAGATTATATATTGTTATGTTTAATTTATAAAACTCTCTCAACAACCTATCAAAATTTAATCCAACGCATGTTATGTTGTAATTAATTTTTAACATTTTTTGTTTCCTTGCTAAAATAAATCTTATTTATATTTCCACTTATAACAACTTCTTTTACACCAAGTTCTTTAATAACAAGATTTTCGCCTTCAACTAATAGTTGATTATTTTTTATTTTAAAGCAAACTTCTTGATTTGAAAAAGTTAACAATTTAACAAAATTTTGAACACATACAACACAACTAGATAACATTGTAACTTTAACTTGTCCTAATAACGTTTTTACATCATTATTAACCAGATTTGCTATTTCCTTAAAAACCATTTTTAGTTCCTTTTTTTAATATATTATATTTTATTATTAAAACTAAAAATATAGACTAGTTTTTAAAATAAAAAAAACAAAGCACAAAATGCTTTGTTTATTCTTTTTTATCAAACAAACCTGTTAATAGCACAGCTTTTGCTTCCGGAGACAAATTATTTATTTCTTCTTTAATTTTTTCAGCTTTTGTTTGTTCCTCAATATCAATAACATCAAACGACTTACTATTTTTGTTAATTAACACTTCGTCACCATCATCATTAGACATTTGGTTTAATGAACCACCATGAATAATTAACATATCTTCATCTTCGTCTTCTTCAAATATGTGAACCGAAGCTTGTTTTTTACCAATAACAATTGCTTGTTCTTCGTTTTCCTGTTCTACAGATTGAACAACTTCTTGTTTTGAAACTTCTTCAAATTGAACATCTTCAACCTCTTCATTTTTCTTAATTTCCTCATCGAAAAATGTGGTTTTGATATAATTTTCAACATCGATAGAGTTTTCTTCTATAATTTGTTTTACAGTTTGTTTATTATCTTCTGAATTAGATTCGCCCGATTCGGCACCCTCTTTTTTTTCAGCAGTTTGTTTTTGAGCATCTAACTTAATACGTTTAGAATTTGCATTAATCATAATAACACAAACAGATATTAGTATTACTACAACAAAAATTATAACAATTTCAGTTGTTCCCATTAATTATCATCCTTTTGCCCTTTATCAGATTTTTTGCCACCACTTTTTGACTTATCAATACTAAAAGAATTACGCATATGAGTATCGGCAACAATATTTTGCATACGATAATAATCCATAACTCCAAGTTGACCATTTGTAAATGCAGTTGAAATTGCTTTTGGCACTTCGCTTTCAGCATTTAATAAATTAGCTCTATAATTCTCGTCACCTTCAACTGTGTTTAGTTCTGCACCTTGACCTTTTGCATACCATGTTGTTGTAACAACCTGTCTTCCGTCAGAATCTAAACCATCTAAATTCCATATTCCGTTATATTCTTCATTTTCTATTACAACTTCTAAACCTATTGGTAATGTATCTTTTATTTTGCTTGCATAGCCATTTATTTCACCTTCATTATATACTCTTATTGTATATGTTATTATATCACCTTTAGCTACTGTAAGTGGTGTTTTAACCATTGTATATTCAGCATCTGTGCTTGTTTCATTTTTTAATTTTGTTAAATCAACTTT
>CALDPW010000171.1 GCA_937911885.1 uncultured Clostridia bacterium
CCTTGCTAAAGAGTTTTTAATAAAAAACAAATATAAAATTTTAGAAACTAATTATGTTTGTGCAATTGGTGAAATTGATATTATTGCTAAATACAAACAAACAATAGTTTTTGTGGAAGTAAAAACTAGAACATCAACAAAATTTGGTTTGCCAAGAGAAAGCGTTACTAGTTTTAAACAACAAAAAATAAAAAATGTTGCCACAAATTATTTGGTATCAAAAAAACTAACAAATAGCCTTTGTAGGTTTGATGTTATTGATATTCTAAATGGCGAAATAACACATATTAAAAACGCATTTTAATAATGTAATAAATATTAAAAAAATACTATTTTAAGCAATTATTTATATTTTGTTTGAATATTTTGCAAAAAATACTTGTATAATTAAATTTGATATGATATTATGTTATAGTGACTTCAGATGGTCCGCTGGAAATTATAGATTTTTAAGAACATCAAATTTAAAAGTAGGAGGAGTGTAAGTCATGAACTTGATTGATTTAATTGAAAAAGAAAATTTAAAACCTGAAATCCCTGATTTTAATGTTGGTGATACTGTTAAAGTTTTCATTAAAATTGTTGAAGGTGATAAAGAAAGAATTCAAGCATTCGAAGGCGTAGTTATTGCAAGAAAGAATTCAAGCGTTCGCGAAACATTTACAGTTCGTCGTGTTTCATTTGGCGTTGGCGTTGAAAAAACTTTCCCACTTCATAGCCCAAGAATTGATCATATCGAAGTGTTAAAGAAAGGTAAAGTTCGCAGAGCTAAATTATATTATCTTCGCGAATTATCTGGTAAAGCTTCAAAAATCAAAGAAGATCAAAAAAGATAAAAAGGTAAGCCGTAATGGCTTATTTTTTTTGTCTTTTGCTAAGTATTATGCAAACCACTAATTTAATGCTAAATATTGTCGCTATTTTAATGTGAAATTTTAAATAAATTAAACGGTTTTAATAGTAAGATTATAATTAAAAATTTTCTATTATAAAGTTATTATATATTTATATATAAATAAATATAGTTTATGTTTGTGTTAATTAGGCTTAATTTTGTTGTTAAAAACGCATTATCAATATATAATTATTAATGTGCTATATTTTTAGCTCATATTTATTTTTTGAATTTGGAGTTATTATGCTTTCAATAATTAAAAGTTATGGATTGCATGGCCTAGATGGTTATGTGGTTAATGTTGAAGTAGATATTAATCAAGGATTGCCTGGTTATGAAATTGTTGGTCTTGTTGGGGCTGCTATAAAAGAAAGCAAAGAACGTATTCGCAGTGCTATAAAAAATAGTGGTTTTAATTATCCAATATTAAAAATTCCCGTAAATCTTGCACCAGCCAACACAAAAAAAGAAGGCGCAATATATGATTTGCCAATTGCTGTTGGTTTGCTTTCTGCAACAGATCAGGCAAAACTAGAAAATGCTAAAAAATATATGTTTTTAGGTGAACTTTCACTTAATGGCGATGTTAAAAAAATAAATGGTGTGCTACCAATTTTAATTTCGGCTCGTCAACAGGGGATAACAAATATTATTCTACCGTTTGATAATAAAGAAGAAGCTAGTTATATTGAAGGGTTAAATATATATCCTGTGCAAACATTAAAACAAACCATAGATTTTATTAATGGTGAGGTTAGCATAGATCCATTAACTTTAAAAGATTTTGAACAAGTTGTTAACAGTAACTTTACTAACTATGATTTTAAAAATGTAAAAGGGCAGTCTAATGCAAAAAGAGCACTTGAAATTGCAGCTGCTGGTGGTCATAATGTGTTAATGATTGGTCCTCCTGGATCAGGTAAAACTTTGTTGGCAAAGTGTTTTCCTAGTATTTTGCCTCGACTTTCATTTAACGAATCGTTAGAGGTTACAAAAATACATAGTGTGGCAGGAATTTTAGATAATTCGGTTGGTATTATAACAACCAGGCCTTTTAGAGCACCACATCACACAGCAACAACTCTTGCTTTAACTGGTGGTGGACGCAATGCTAAACCTGGCGAAATTAGTTTGGCACACAATGGGGTGTTGTTTTTAGATGAGATGCCAGAATATTCTCGACATTCAATTGAAACTTTGCGACAACCATTAGAGGATGGCGTTATAACTGTTAGCCGTGTTGAAAATTCAGTAGAATATCCAGCAAATTTCACACTTATTGCCAGCATGAATCCATGCCCATGTGGAAATTTTGGAAACAAACAAAAAGAGTGCAAATGCACGCCACAACAAATTCATAAATATTTAAATAAATTATCTGGACCACTTATGGATAGAATTGATATTCACTTAGAGGTAGATAATGTTAAATTTACCGATTTAACAAATCGAACCGACGAGGAAAGTAGTGATACAATTAAATCTAGGGTGGATATGGCAAGAGCAATTCAGCTAAACAGATTTAAAAATGATAAAAATTATTCAAACGCAAAAATGAACGATGTTCAACTAAAAAAATATTGTGCACTAAATTCAACATGTGAAGAAATTTTGCAAACAGCATTTAATTCACTAAATTTAAGTGCTAGAGCATATAGTCGCATATTAAAAGTTGCAAGAACTATTGCAGACTTAGATGGTTGCGAAGATATTTTAGAAGAACATTTAATTGAGGCAATTTCTTACAGAAGTCTTGATAATAAATATTGGAATTAAGTATGTTAAATAATACCGAAAAAGCTGTTTTACTTATTAATTATTGTGGTTTTATAACATTAAAAAAACAACATGAAATAATTAATAATATACAAAACTTAAACAATTTAATAACCGATTTGCAAAGTTATAAAACTGAGTTGGTAAATATAATTAACAAACAAAATTATGATAAGTTGGAACTTCTTATTGAATCAAATAGTTTACAAAATTTTGTTGCAAATTTAGAAAAAACCAATATTAAGGTTATAACAATATTATCGGATGATTATCCGGAATTATTAAAAAATACAGCCGATGCTCCAACAGTGTTATATTGTCGTGGTAATGTTAAACTTCTTAATTCAACATGTGTTGCTATTGTTGGAACCAGAAGGGTGTCACGCTATGGACACGATGTGACAAAACAATTTAGTGAGGAGTTATCCAAGGCTGGATTAACAATTGTTAGCGGATTGTGTGATGGCGTTGATACAATAGCTCATACAGCATGTGTAAACACAAAAGGTAAAACCATTGCAGTTATTGCATCTGGATTAAATGAAATATATCCTGCAACCAACACAAATTTGGCAACCAACATTGTTAATGGTGATGGTTTAATTATTAGTGAATATAAACCAAACGAAAAACCAAAAACATTTTATTTTCCTAATCGAAATAGAATAATTGCAGGGTTAAGTAAAGCTGTTTTAATTACCGAAGCTCCATTAAAAAGTGGAAGCCTTTATACAAAAAATTATGCTTTGGAATATGGCAGAGAAGTTTTTGCTGTTCCTGGCCGCATTAATGATATGTATTCGGCTGGATGCAACAAAATAATTCAAAATTGTCAAAGTGCTATGGCGTTAAGTCCAAAAACAGTGTTAGATTTTTTTGGTAAGAATTTTGTAGAAAGTAAAAAAGATAGTGTTCAACTTGGTTTGTTGGACGAATTAATTTTGAGTATAATAGATGTTAATGAAATTCACTATGAAGAAATATTAGCTAAATCACAAGTGGATTCAAAAACATTAAATACATGTTTAATGCGCCTTGAACTTAAAGGCATCATAAAAAAACTAAGTGGTAACTTTTATAGTAAGTAGGAGGAATAATGAACTTAGTAATTATAGAAGGTATTGGTAAAAAAGATACAATTAAAAAATATTTAGGAAGTGATTACGAAGTTGTTGCAACAAAGGGACACGTTCGTGATTTGCCAGAAAAATTATTGGGTGTTGATATTCAACATAATTTTGAACCTCAATACGAAATAATGCCAGATAAAAAAGAAATAGTTGCATCTTTAAAAGATAAAGCAAAAAAAGCTGATAAAATTTATCTTGCAACCGACCCGGATCGTGAAGGGGAAGCAATTAGTTGGCACTTGTGTAACATTTTGGGTTTAAACGAAAAAGATCCAATAAGAATTACATTTAACGAAATTTCAAAGAATGCAGTTAATAAAGGTTTGCAAAACCCAAGAGGCATTGATATTAAATTGGTTAATGCTCAACAAGCTCGTCGTGTGTTAGATAGATTAGTGGGTTACAAAATATCTCCAATATTATGTAAAAAAATTCAACCAAAACTTAGTGCTGGTAGAGTTCAAAGTGTTGCATTAAAATTAGTTGTTGATAGAGAACACGAAATAAACAACTTTAAACCAACCGAATATTGGAATTTAAGTGCAAGTTTATATCCAAATAATCCAAAAGATTTGTTTAAAGCTAACTTGGTAAAAATTAATGGTAAAAAAGCTAGTGTGGGCAATAAAGAACAAATGGATAAAGTGATTGAAGAACTTCAACAAAACACTTTTAAAGTTGCCAGTGTTAAACGCAGTTTAGCAAAAACACATGCATCAGCTCCATTTACAACATCAACCATGCAACAAGAAGCCTTAAACAAACTTGGGTTTAATCTTAAAAAAGCAAGTTTTTGTGCACAAGAACTTTACGAAGGTGTAAGTCTTGGCGAAGAAGGCAAGGTTGCGTTAATAACATATATTAGAACAGGCTCTGTTCGTGTTGCTCCAGAAGCTATGGAAATGGCTAAGGATTATATTCAACAAACATTTGGTGCAAAATATGTTCCAAGCAAACCTAATGTATATAAATCAAAAAGCTCTGCTCAAGATGCGCACGAAGCAATTAGACCAATAAGTTTAGATCGCACACCAGAAAAGGTTAAACCGTATTTAAGTGCAGATAACTACAAACTTTATAAGCTAATTTATAATAAATTTTTAGCAAGTCAAATGGCAGAGGCAACTTATAATTCGGTTGTTGCCGAAATTAATAACGGAATTTATAACTTTAAAGCTAGTGGAAAAACTCCCGTGTTTGATGGTTTTATGGCTGTTTATAATCAAGATAAAAAATCTAAACAACAACCACAAACTGAGGATTCCGAAGAAAATTTTGAAGAAGCTATCATTCTTAGAGAAAGAATAAAAGCATTAACAACAGTTCAAAGACACAGCAATTTGGAATATGCAGGTCTAAAATCAGTTGATGTAATAGGTATAGCTGAAAAAGATAATTGGTTTTGTATAGAAATATTCTTTATAAGAGGTGGTAAAAATTGTGGTAATGCCCCATATTTTATAAAAAAAGTAGAAGATTCTACAATAAATGAGGTATTAGAAGCTTTTATAAGCCGTTTTTATGCAAATCACTTAGTGCCAAAAGAAATCTTTATATCCGAAGAATTGGAGGGCAAAGAGTTTTTAGAGGAGGCTTTAAGTGTCAAAATTAACACGTATACACGCGGTAATAAAAACAAAATAATAGAAAACACCAAGAAAAATGCTAAAGAAGCTTTAGAAAGAAAGCTAGCAGAAACACAAAGTATAAAAAATAATCTAAAAGAAATGACAGATGTTTTTGGATTACCTAAAATTCCTGAAAGAATAGAAATATACGATAACTCACACAATCAAGGTTCTTATGCAATATGGTTGCATAGGCTATGTGATGCGTCATGAGGATTATCACAATGCCCCCGTTTCTAATATTTACGTC
>CALDPW010000172.1 GCA_937911885.1 uncultured Clostridia bacterium
GAGGAATCCGTCATAGAAAAGGACTTCCAGTTCGTGGTCAGAAAACAAAGACTAACGCTAGAACTAGAAAAGGTCCAAAGAAAACTGTTTCTAAGGGCAAACAAGCTACAAAGAAATAATAAAGGAGTAAATTATGGCTGCTGTTAAAAAAACTACCAAAAAAAGAAAAGTTACAAAAAACCTAAACAAAGGTCAAGCACATATTCAAGCTTCCTTTAATAACACAATTGTAACAATTACAGACGATGCTGGTAACACAGTATCATGGGCTAGCGCTGGTGCTCAAGGCTTTAAAGGCTCAAGAAAAAGCACTCCATTTGCTGCTCAACAAGCTTCTGAAATTGCTGCAAAAGCTGCAAAAGATCAAGGACTTAATAGTGTTGAAGTATTTGTTAAAGGCCCAGGCAACGGTAGAGAAACTGCAATTAGAGCATTGCAAGCTGCTGGACTAGAAGTAACTTCAATTAAAGACGTATCCCCAATTCCACACAACGGATGTCGTCCACCAAAAAGAAGAAGAATTTAGTTTATAGATTACATATTCTACAAACTTTTAAACTAGAACAAATTAATTTAGTTTTTTAAATATTATAAGGAGAAATTAATTATGGCAAAATATACAGGTGCAGATTGCAAAATCTGCCGTCGTGAAGGTTGCAAATTATTTTTGAAAGGCGAAAGATGCTTAACAAAAAAATGTTCATTTGAACGCAGACCTAACGTTCCTGGTGTGCATGGCGCTGCAAGAAAGAAAATTACTGAATATGGCTTGCAATTAAGGGAAAAACAAAAAGTTAAAAGAGCTTATGGCTTACAAGAAAAACAATTCCGTGGCTACTACGAAAAAGCTAACACAATGCGTGGTAAAGTTGGTGAAAACATGCTTAGCTTGTTAGAACGCAGACTTGATAACGTTATTTACAGAATGGGAATTGGTGCTTCTCGTGCAGAAAGCCGTCAAATTGTTAACCATGGTCACATTACAGTTAATGGTAGAGCTGTTAACATTCCATCATTCATTGTTAAAGCTGACGATGTTATTGCAATTAAAGAAAACAAACGCGAACTTCAAATGTTCAAAGATTTAAAAGATGTTAAAGTTGTTATGCCAAAATGGTTAGAATTTGATAGCTCAAAACTAACTGGCAAAATCAACGCTCTTCCAACTCGTGAAGATATTGATATGAACATCCAAGAACACTTAATTATTGAGTTATACTCTAAATAATAAAGTTAGGCTAAAACATATGTTTAAGTTAACATATGTCATACAAATTTTAAAATTTTTTAAAGTGAGGAAATTTTCGTATGATACAAATCGAAAAGCCAAAAATTACTTGTGAAGAAACCGATAACGGATGTTTTGCTAGATTTGTTGTTGAACCACTTGAAAAAGGTTTTGGCATCACAATTGGTAACTGCTTAAGAAGAACTTTACTTTCAGCTCTCCCTGGTGCTGCTATTCAAGGCATCAAGTTTGCACCGAGTCTTGACGTAAAACATGAATTCTCAACAATAAAGGGAGTCGCAGAGGATGTTGTTGAAATAATCCTTAATTTAAAGAGCATTGCTATTAAGACTGCTACAACAGACGTAGATTTTAAGAAAGTTCTTAAACTTTACAAAGAAGGTCCAGCTGTAATTAAAGCGGGCGATATTG
>CALDPW010000173.1 GCA_937911885.1 uncultured Clostridia bacterium
CTTCTGGGAAGCAAATACCACATACGGTAAAATCGGTGTTAAGGTTTGGATATACAAAGGTGAAATCCTTGGAAAGAATGACCTAAGCATACAAGGAGGAAACAAAAATGTTAATGCCTAAAAGAGTTAAAAGAAGAAAACAATTCCGTGGCAGAATGACAGGTAAGGCTACTCGTGGTAATAAAATTGCTTATGGCGAATATGCATTAGTTGCCCAAGAACCTTGCTGGATGACAGCTAACCAAATTGAAGCTGCCAGAATTGCAATTTCTCGTTATACAAAAAGAGGTGGAAAACTTTGGATCAACGTTTTCCCTCACAAACCTGTAACCAAAAAACCTGCTGAGGTTAGAATGGGTAAAGGTAAAGGTAACACAGAGTTCTGGGTTGCAGTTGTTAAACCAGGCAGAGTGTTATTTGAACTTGGCGAATTAACAGAGGAAGTAGCAAGAGAAGCATTCAGACTTGCATCTCACAAACTTCCATGCAAAACTAAATTCGTTACTAAAGCCGATTTAGAAGCTTTAAACAGCACACAAAATATCGAAGGTGGTAATAAGTAATGAAAGCGAAAGAATTAAGAGAAATGACCAACGAGGAACTTAACGCAAAACTTAAAAGTTTAAAACAAGAACTTTTTAACCTTCGTTTTTCACACGCTACAGGGCAATTAACAAACCCTATGCAGTTAAATAAATGTAAAAAAGACATCGCGAAAGTAAACACCATATTAACTGAGCGCGCACTAAAAAACAAGGGTAATGCGTAAGCTTTAGGAGGTATAGAATGAATAAAGTTGAAGAAACAAGAAATGCTCGTAGAACTCGTATGGGCGTTGTAGTAAGCAACAAAATGGATAAAACTGTTGTAGTTGCTTGCAATGAAAATAAAAGACATCCAATATACGGAAAAGTTTACAAATCAACCACAAAATTTAAAGCGCACGACGAAAAGAATGAATGTGGAATTGGTGACACTGTTGAAATTATGGAAACTCGTCCATTATCAAAAGACAAATACTTCCGTGTATTAAGAATTGTTGAAAAGGCTAAATAAGGAGTGAAATTATGATACAACCACAAACAAAATTAAAAGTTGCCGACAATACTGGTGCTAAACAAATTATGTGTATTAGAGTTTTGGGTGGCTCATTTAGAAGAAGCGGTAACATTGGTGATATAATTGTTGCTTCTGTTAAATCTGCAACTCCTGGTGGCGTTGTAAAAAAAGGCGATGTTGTTAAAGCTGTTATTGTTAGATCAAGCAAAGGAGTTCGTCGTCCAGACGGTTCTTATGTTAAATTTGATGACAATGCTGCTGTTATTATTGATAACCAAAAACAACCAAAGGGAACTCGTATTTTTGGACCTATTGCTCGTGAACTTCGCGACAAAGGTTACATGAAAATAATCTCACTAGCTCCCGAAGTATTATAGGAGGCAAATATGGCTAAATTACATGTTAGAAAAGGCGATACAGTTTTAGTTATTGCTGGTAAAGATAATGGTAAAACTGGTAAAGTTTTAAGTGCTATGCCTTCTGAAAATGCTGTTATTGTTGAAGGTGTAAACTTTGTTTACAAACACAAAAAAGCAAGAAATGCACAAGAAAAAGGTGGCATTGTTAAAACTGAAGGTAAAATTAACGCATCAAATGTTCAAGTTGTTTGCCCAGACTGCAAAAAAGCAACAAGAATTGCTAACAAAGTTGATGAAAATGGTAAACATGTTAGAACATGCAAACACTGCGGCGCAAGCCTAGATAAAGAAGTTGTAGTTAAAAAAGCAACTAAAAAAGCAGAAGCAAAAGTTGCAGAAGCTAGCAAAGCTAAAAAAGCAACAACAAAAACTGCTACAAAAAAAGCAGCTCCAAAAACAACTTCAGCTGCAACAAAAAAATCAACAACTACTAAATCAACAAAATCAGTAGTTAGAAAAACTGGCGATAAATAAGGTATAAGAGGTAAATTATGAAAAATACAAATAGATTATATGCTCATTATATTAATAATGTTGTGCCAGCACTTCAAAAAGATCTTGGAGTTAAAAATGTTAATGCAGTTCCTAAAATCGAAAAGATTATTGTTAATCGTGGTTTAGGCGATTGCAAAGATAATACCCAAGCTTTCAATAAAGCAGTTGACGAACTTGCTGCAATTACTGGACAAAAACCAGTAGTTACAATTTCTAAAAAATCAATCGCTAACTTCAAACTTAGAGAAGGTATGAAAGTTGGTGCTAAAGTTACACTTCGTGGCGAAGTTATGTATGAGTTTTTAGATAAATTAATTTCTATTGCTCTTCCACGTGTTCGTGACTTCCAAGGCATTAACCCAAAAGCTTTCGATGGCAAAGGAAACTATGCTTTAGGTTTAACTGAACAATTAGTTTTCCCTGAAATCAGTTTTGAAAAAATTGATAAAGTTAGAGGAATGGATATTGTTATAGTAACAACTGCAAAATCTGATAAGGATGCAAAACTTCTTTTAGAAAAGATTGGTTTGCCATTCAGAAGCTAAGGTTGTTTGGAGGAAAATATGGCAAAAAAAGCATTAAAAGAAAAACAAAGAAAAACTCAAAAATATTCAACCAGAGAATATACACGTTGCAAAATTTGTGGCAGACCACACTCAGTGCTTAAAAAATATGGCATTTGCAGAATCTGCTTTAGAGAATTAGCATACAAAGGTGAAATTCCTGGTGTGAAAAAGAGTAGTTGGTAAGGAGGAGAATTATGATTACAACAGATCCAATCGCAGATATGCTTACACGCATGCGCAATGCCTTAACTGTAAAACATAACACTGTTGATGTGCCAACTAGTAAAATGAAAGTGGCTATTGCTGAACTTTTGAAAAACGAAGGTTACATTAACGATTATAAAGTTAGTGAAGGAACTAAAAGCGTTATTACAATTGATTTAAAATATGGCCAAAACAATCAAAAAGTTATCAATGGTTTGAAAAGAATTTCAAAACCAGGTCTAAGAATTTATGCAAGTTACGAAGACCTTCCAAGAGTTTTAAATGGTCTTGGAATTGCGATTGTTTCAACTAGCAAAGGTTTAATGACAGATAAGCAAGCTCGCAAAGAGAATATCGGCGGCGAAGTTCTCGCGTTCGTATGGTAAGGAGGTAAGAAAATGTCCAGAATAGGCAGAATGACAATTACCGTTCCTGCCGGCGTAAAGGTAGAAGTTAGCGCAGCTAACCTCGTAACCGTAACCGGCCCCAAGGGTACCCTCAGCGAACAGATCAACCCCGCAATGATCATCGAACAGGATGGCGCAGTAATCAACGTTAAGCGTCCCTCCGAAAGCAAGGAACACAAATCTCTCCACGGTCTTTCGAGAACTCTTATCAATAATATGGTCGTCGGTGTCAGTCAGGGCTTCAAAAAAGAATTGGCTGTTATTGGTGTCGGTTACAAAGTTCAGGTCACCGGTAAGAAACTCGTTCTGAATCTCGGTTATTCTCACGCGATTGAATATGATATCCCCGCAGGTCTCACTATTACAGTCGCTGACGGCAACAAAATCGTTGTCGAAGGTGCCGATAAGCAGATGGTCGGTCAGGCAGCTGCAACTATCCGCAGTTTCCGTAAACCCGAGCCTTACAAAGGCAAAGGTATTCGCTATGTCGATGAGCAGATTACGCTCAAAGAAGGCAAAACCGTCGGTTAATGAAAAGGATGTGATGATATCATGGCTATTCAAGATAGAAAAACCTTGCGCGTACGCCGTCATCTGCGTATCCGCAAAAAAATTGAAGGCACCGCTGATCGTCCCCGCTTCTGCGTGAGCATCACTGCCAACAACATTTATTGTCAGTTCATCGATGACGTTGCCGGCAGAACTCTCGCAAGCGTCTCCACTCTCGACGCTCAGTTCAAAGCTGATAACGGCAAACCCAACATGGCAGG
>CALDPW010000174.1 GCA_937911885.1 uncultured Clostridia bacterium
TAAACGTTGGAATTTTGTTGAAACATAAGTTGTTTGTGCATCACGCAATAAAGCTGTATCGGCAGTAACTGTATAATCAAAGTATGCTTGGTTAGCAGCCTGAGTTCCGCCAACAGTTGCAGCCGTTGTTAAAGCACTAGCGGCAGTTAATTCCGCAGCCCCATAAATAAATCCACATGCAGCAATATTTATTTCTGAGTGCCATTTATTCGAAACAGGAACACCACCATTTGCTAACGCTCCTCCACTATCAACATTTTGGAAATAAACTCTAACAGTATCGCCAAAACGCAATTGATCGTAGGTTGATTTGTTGGTTGTTGATCCTGTTTTGTTGTAAGTTGCATTATTAAACCAAATGCTACGGTTAGTAATTTGTGCACGCATTCTGGTTGAATAAGCAGTGCCAGTATCGTTCTTACCCATTAATGAATTTAGGGATTGAGCTGTTAATGTCATGCTGTAATCTAACCATTCCAAACCAATAAACAAATCGGTAACATTATAACGTGATGCGGTAATATCAACCGAAGCGTTAGATAATTGATCGGTATCAGCAACTGTATAAGAAGATGGAACAGTTACTGTTGCGTGTCTATCACGGTTTGCATTTTTCTTGTAAACCAAAACATATTTTAATTTTGCGTCAGTTTCACCATTAATAACTTGCAATGCAACGTCGTTATTAACAGTAATACTATTCATTGAGGTTAAGTCCTCAGTTGAAGTAATATCAACATATGCCCTATAAACATTAAATGCTGTGCTACTTAATGTTGTTGTTGTGTATAAGCTACCAAGTGGGCTAAATGCTTCGTTAGTTGCAGTAACAGATGTGTTAATACCAACAGCAAGGTTTGCATTTGATCCAACCAATTTAACAGCACTAGCTGCTGTGGTTTGTGGAATGTAGAAATGAATTAATCTTGCATCGGCATTATATAACCAGTGAGTTGGATATGAACTTGTTGTTGCTTGATACCAACTATATTGACGGTCAACACCCGAATAAATAAACGATGTTCCTAACGAAGAAACTTTATTAACATTTGTGTGTGAATTTTGTTGTGTTGTTGAATGCGATGGAGCATAACAATTTGTAACATACGATGCTGTTGTAGGATTATTACCTATAAAGCAATATGGTTTATAGAAAGAAGAACTACCATTTTTAATATTGCTACTTGTTAAGAATGCATATGAATTAATAATTTGACCATTTGCTCTTCCAGCAAATAAACCAATATAGTCGCTAGTAGATCCACTATAACAATCAAATTTTGTTGATGAACTACCATAGTATGATTCCTTAATTATGCCACTTGTGTTTTGCCATCCAATAAATCCACCTAAATGATAATATCTAACAGATGTGCTTGAATTGTTTATTTGAGTAAGGTTTGCAACCGAACCAACCCTAATAAGTGTTCCACTGGATTGATGCCCTGCAACTGAACCAATGTATTTCCATGATCTTGGAGCTCCGTTTTTTGAAGCAACAACATTAACATTGCCCTTAACCAACATTCCATCTACTCTATCACCAGTTCCGTTGATTTCGGAGAACACCATACCAATTTTATCTGAGCCACCATCACCATTTTTATAATCGTTATAAAGGTTTAGTTCGCAGTTTATTTCAACATCGTTAATATAACCAGTTGTAACTTTGCCCAAGAAACCAACTTCATCCACGTTGGAATCTTCACCCATATTTTTTAGAGTGTCAAAATTTATTGAGCAATCATCAAATTTAATGTCGTAAATCTTACCTTTAATATCTTGGAATAATCCAAACGAATTTGATCCATCAACATCGGCACTATGTGTTTTACCATAGAACAATTTAATACCATAAACTGTGTAATGGTTACCATATAGTTGCAAGTTTGCATTAAATGTAACTCTGCTTGCACTAGCCGAACTAAATGGCGAGTTTGTTGTGTTAAAGTAAATATCATTTTTTAAGTAATACTTACCAGAAAGTGTTCCTGCATTTTGAACCAAATATGCAAATTGAGCAGCTGTTGTAATATCTCCACCACCACTTGAAAGGGTTGTGCCCGACATTCCTGTTGAACTTGATTGTTCAATTACCAAACTTGGAGTAATTGTTCCCGATCCCGCAGCATTCCAAGGATAGTTAAAGTTAAATCCTGCATTTTCGAATGTAGCCTTTGATTGTGCAGAAGAATAACAAGCTGTTCCTCCATATGAACCATTATATGTTGCTGATGCATAATTAAATGTTGTTATAGTTCCATAGCAGTATTGTGCACCAACATTTCCATTGGCATTATAAACACCAACAGGTCTAGTTCCGGAAGTTATGTTTGTTCCAAAAGAAGATAAAGATACCCTACAATTGCGAATAATCACCCCATCAGGAGCAAATCCAACAATACCGCCAACATAATTATTTCCTGTAACTACTGCATCAACATATGAGTCATAGATTTCAGTTTCACCCTCACCAACTAAACCACCAACGTAATC
>CALDPW010000175.1 GCA_937911885.1 uncultured Clostridia bacterium
CATGGCAAAAGAAAAAGCTGTAGAAATTGGGGCTGAACATCAGTTCCTTGATAGATACCCAGACATTGTAACAGTTTATACAATTGGTGATGTTTCAAAAGAAATTTGTACAGGTCCTCATGTTGAAAACACAAAAATGTTGCGCAGTGCAGCCTATTCAATAAACAGAGTTTCAGGTGCTTACTGGCGTGGAAATGAAAAAAATAAAATGATGCAACGTGTTTATGTTTATGCCTTTGAAAATAAAGATGAATTAAAAGAATATAAACGTATGGTAGAAGAAGCCATTAAACGTGATCATAATAAAATTGGCCGTGATTTGGGATATTTCACAACTGTTGACTATATTGGACAAGGTTTGCCAATCATGTTACCAAAAGGTGCAAGAGTTATTCAATTACTACAACGTTTTGTTGAAGATGAAGAACAAAAACGTGGTTGGTTGCTAACAAAAACACCATTTATGGCTAAAAGTGATTTATACAAAATTTCAGGTCACTGGGATCACTATAAAGATGGTATGTTTGTTTTAGGTGATGAAAAATCAGATAAAGAAGTGTTTGCGCTTAGACCAATGACATGTCCATTCCAATATCAAGCTTACTTAAATCAAGCAAGATCATATAGAGATTTACCTTTAAGATATAACGAAACTTCAACACTATTCCGTAACGAAGCAAGTGGTGAAATGCATGGTTTAATTCGTGTTAGACAATTTACAATTTCTGAAGGTCACTTAATGTGCACTCCAGAACAATTAGAACAAGAATTTAAGGGTTGTTTAGAGCTTGCAATTTATATGTTAAAATCTTTAGGTTTATATGAAGATGCATCATACAGATTCTCACAATGGGATCCAAATAATCGTGAAAAATATATTGGAACTGTTGAACAATGGGAAGAAGCACAAGGAACAATGGAGAAAATTTTAAATAATCTTAAAATTCCTTATGAAATTGGTATTGGCGAAGCTGCATTCTATGGTCCAAAATTAGATATTCAAATTAAAAACGTTTGGGGTAAAGAAGATACTCTTATCACAATTCAAATTGATCAACTTTTAGCTGAAAAATTTGGTATGGAATATGTTGATTCTGATGGTAAAAAGAAAAATCCTTATATTATTCACAGAACAAGTATTGGATGCTACGAAAGAACATTAGCATACTTAATCGAAAAATATGCAGGTGCAATGCCAACATGGCTTGCTCCAACACAAGTAAAAATCCTAAATATTGCCGATTCTAATTACGAATACGCTAAACAAGTTTATAACAAACTTTGCGAAAAAGGTTTGCGTTGCGAATTTGATGACAGAAACGAAAAAATTGGCAAAAAAATTAGGGAAGCACAACTAGATAAAGTTCCTTATATGTTAGTTATTGGCGATAAAGAACGTGACGAAAATTTAGTTGCAGTTAGATCACGTGTTAAAGGTGATTTAGGTAGCAAACCAATTGATCAATTTATTGCTGAAATTAGTGAAGAAATTGATAAAAAGTTAATTAATTAAAATACAACAATATGCATAATTATGCATTTATAATAAATTTTAATTAATTTTCAATAAAAAAATAATCATTATAAAGTAAAAAAGTGTTGACAACTTAATCGGTTTTAAATATAATCTAACCGTTAATCAAAGTAGAAGGCCGCTTCTCACCAAACAGGTTTCGTCTTGGTTTGGTCAAAACATTTTAATTTTATTTGTTTTGAAAGTGAAAAGTGGGCATTCTTGTGTCCACTTTTTTTGTGAGATTCACAAAATTTACTTTGAAAATATGTTTAGGAGGTATCCAACCATTAAAGATTTACTTATCAACGAGCAAATCAATGCAAAAGAAGTTCGCTTAAACGGTGAAAATGGAGTTTCATATGGTATTGTTAGTTTGCAAGAAGCAAGACGCATTGCCGAAGAACAGGAACTTGATTTAGTTTTAATTTCGCCAGTTGCAGTTCCACCTGTTTGCAAGGTTATGGACTATGGTAAATATCGTTTTGATATGTTAAAACGCGAAAAAGAAGCTAAGAAAAAACAAAAAGTAGCCGAAGTTAAAGGTATGCAATTAAGTATGAATATTGCAGATAACGATCTTCAATTTAAGGCAAAAAATGTTAGAAAATTTTTAACAAATGGTGATAAGGTTAAAGTTGTTTTACGAATGTTTGGTCGTCAACTTGCAAACCCTCAACTAGGTATGCCAATTATGCAAAAATTTGCAGAAATGTTAAGTGATGTTGGAGAAATAACATCACCAGCCGCAATTAACGGCAAACAAATAATAATGGTTCTTTCACCAAAAAACACAAAATAAACACTATTTAATAAAAGGAGAAAATATCATGCCAAAACAAAAAACAAGAAGCACAGCAAAAAAACGTTTTTCAGTTAAACCTTCAGGTGTTGTTAAACGTTCAAAACAAAATCGTCGTCACATTTTAACTAAAAAGGAACCAGCACGCAAAATGTCATTGCGTCAACCAGCTTATGTTAGCAAAGCAGACGAAAAAAATATTAAGAGTATGTTAAATCAATAAGGAGAACAGCAATGAGAATTAAAAGAGCAGTTAATGCGAACAAAAATCGCAAAAAAGTATTAAAAGCAGCTAAAGGATATCGTGGTGCTCGTGGTCACTTATATCGTGTAGCTAATCAAGCAGTTATGAAAAGTGGTCAATATGCATATGTTGGTCGCCGTTTAAGAAAAAGAGATTTCCGTCAACTATGGATTGCAAGAATCAATGCAGGTTGCCGTATTAACAACATTTCTTATTCAAAATTTATGCATGGTTTAAAACTTGCTAACATTACATTAAACCGTAAAGTTTTAGCAGATCTTGCTTTAAACGATGCAAACGCTTTTGCTAACCTTTGTGAAACAGCAAAATCAAAATTAGCATAATAACAAAAAATATTAGGTTAACAATGTTAACTTAATGTTTTTTTTGGTATAAATATGATTAAACAAATAACTTCAGCACAAAATTCAATAATTAAAGATTTAATAAGTGCAAAAACCAAAAAGGGGGCACAACAACTTGGTGCTTGTTTTGTGGAAAGCGAAAAGGTTGTTAAAGATTGTTTAAGGCTTAATTTAAACGTTTTAACAATTTTTATTGACGAAACAAAACAACAAAAGTTTGCCGACTTTTTAAGTTATAATAATGTTATATTAATATCAAATCAAATAGCAAAATTATTATCGGAAACTGTTACAACATCCGGAATATTTGCTTTGGTTAAAATTCCAGAGCAACAAGTGTTTAATTTTAATAGCAAGTTTTTAGTTTTAGATAACTTGCAAGATCCTTCAAATTTAGGATCAATAATTAGAAGTGCTGTTGCTTTTGGCTATAATCAAATTATAAATATTGGTGGAGTTTTTCCATACTTATCAAAAGTTATTCGAAGCAGTATGGGATATGTTTTTAACATAAATTTTTTAAATGTTTCGTTAGAAGAATTTTTACAACTAAAACAAAGCAATAAGTTTGATTTGGTTTCTGCAAATTTAAATGGAACATCTTTATCACAATTTAAACCACCAAAAACATTTGGGTTAGTTATAGGCAACGAAGGAAATGGCGTTAGCAAACAAATTCAAAATATTTGCAACCACACTGTAACCATCCCAATGAAAAACAACGTTGAAAGTTTAAATGCAAGCATTAGTGCAAGCATTTTAATGTATAATCTAAATAAGGAGGAGTAAACCATGTCAGGTCATAATAAGTTTAGTAAAATTAAAAATATTAAAGCTAAAAACGATGCTGCAACAGGTAAAATTTACACCAAAATTGGTAGAGAAATAGCTGTTGCTGTTAAGGAAGGTGGTCCCGACCCTAACTCAAATGCAAAACTTAAACAAGTTATTGCTAAAGCTCGTGCAAATAACATGCCAAACGATAATATTACTCGCTCAATTAAAAAGGCAACTGGCGAATTAGGTTCTGTTAACTACGAACCAATGACATATGAAGGATATGGTCCTGCAGGTTCTGCTGTTATTGTTGAAGGTAAGTTTATTGCCACCCCCGGTGCACAGCAGCCGTTTGAAATTCAGGCAACAGAAGTAGTGATAGAGGGAGTATCGGCTCCGGATTATCCGCTTCAAAAGAAACGTCACACAGTTGAGTTTCTTAGAGAAAACGCATACCTAAGAGGTAGAACAAACCTGTTTAATGCTGTGTTTAGAGTTAGAAGTGAAGCGGCTTACGCAATTCATAAATTCTTTAACGAACAGGGCTTCGTTTACGTTAACACCCCTCTCATCACGGTTTCCGA
>CALDPW010000176.1 GCA_937911885.1 uncultured Clostridia bacterium
CACTTCTCCCATTTTGACTAATTAACATTCCTTTAATAATTATAACATTACAAATTAAACAATTCAATACATTTGTTTATATAATTTCTTCAATTGATTGAATTTTTTGTATTTTTTTCACTAAAAATCGCCATTTCTAACGTTTTTGCTCCAATTTATCCATCTGCAAAACACACACTTTCGCAGTTTATCAGAATCTTATTGCAATTTGTGCAAAAAAATGCGCAAAAAATTGTTTTTGCTATTGATAGTTGTCCCATTGCTAAACTTGAAATTAATATATAGTTATTAAAATATAAGCTTTTAACCAATCCCATAATACAAACAACAATTGATATTATATATACACACGTAAACAACACAGTAAAAAAGTTTTGAGGAATACCAGGCAATGTTGAAACAATGCCCAAAAAACTAATAACATAAAAAGCTACAAAAATCAGCCCTGTTATTAAAACAAATTTTAATATTGACAAAACAATTTTAAATATTGTTTCTTTAACGCTTTTTATAAAAGAAAAATCTATTTTATCTTTTAATTGCATTAAAATTAAAGTTTTTAAATCCTTCATTATTTATCCTGTTTTTTTGTTTTTAATTTTTTCTTTTTTGTTTGTTTACTTTTATCATTTTTATCAACGCTATTTTCGCCACTCAAATCAGCGTTAGCTTCAACCTTGTTCGATTCGGTTGTTGCTAAATAAAATTGTTCTAAAGTAGTTGTTTCTTCAATTTCGGAAACTTTTTTACATGTTAAAATTTTTCCTTTTTTAATAATTGCAATCCTATCACACAACTGCTCTACAATATCTATTAAGTGACTGCTAAAAAATACTATATTACCCGCCTTAGCATGCTCACGCATACATTCTTTAACTTGGAATATGCTTGTTGGATCTAACCCTGTTAATGGTTCATCCAAAATCCACACCTTAGGATTATGAACAAGCGCACTCATAATAGCAATTTTTTGTTTCATGCCGTGACTATATGTTTTTATTTGATTATCAAAAGCACCTTCAAGTTCGAATAATTTTACATATTTATTAATTCTTTCGTCTCTATCGCTATTAGATACCCCATACAAATCGGCAATGTAATTAATATATTCTCTGCCAGTCAATTTTTCATATAAAGCATAATGATCTGGAACATAACCAATGTTTTGCTTAGCCATAACTGATTGTTTATCAACATCATAGCCGCACACTTCAATTGATCCTTTTGTTATTGGTTGAATACCAACAATACTTTTAATAATTGTGCTCTTACCTGCACCATTATGTCCCAAAAATCCAAATATTTCGCCACCCACAATTTCAAGATTTGCATCTTTTACTGCATAAGTTGAACTTTTGCCATAGCGTTTTGAAAAATTATTTAAAATCATTTTGTTTTGATTTTCTAAATTCATAGGTTCAGTTTTCTCCCTTCCATTTAACATACTTTCAAGTGCTAACATATCTAATTTTATTTTTTGTCTACGATTTAAAATATCATGTATACTATCTGTAAACGAATATAACCCCTCATATAAAAACCACACGCCAGCACCAAGCAACACATAAACCAAAAAGAACAATACTTGATAAACTGGATAAAATACCATTTTTATATCGGCAATATGTAATGTAAAAGTTGTTAGGCGTAAGTTCTCTGCCCACAAGCCAAGTTTTTCAGCAACAAAATCAGAATTTACAAAAAAGTAATCTACTGTGCCATAATTGCTAAACCAGGCATTACAAATTAACACAAATGCAAAATAAATACCAAAACCAACCATTGAATACTTAAACTCTCTAAGTCTTGGTCTTTTATACACATTTAAAGCAACAATTAATATTGGCATATAAAATGCTACATAGTGGTTTATATAAAACCCAACACATCGAATATCAAGCAAATTAACAAGCGAGCTATAGTTTGGCATTATCATTGCAATAAATGCACCAAGCACGTTTATAAAATAAGTAAAGTAAAATAATTTGTTCCACTTAAATATTAAACATAGTGGGATTATATACATTGCAGTATTGCACAAGTGAATTGGTAATCCCCCAACATCTAAAAAGCTTGGAAAACGATGTTCAAATGAAAAAGATATCAATGCACCTAAAGATAAATAAGTTAGAATATATTTTATAAATGATTCATCTTTTTTGTGTAACCACAAATAAATTAAAAATGGCGATATTATTGAACCATACAAAATTAATCTGTGTGGAATTGAAAAATCCTTAATTGTAACTGTGTAGTTAACTTTGCCAAACAATGCGTGTAAAGAATAAGACGGAATTGTAAAAAGCCATGAAATTGGAATTAACAACAAAACTTTTAAATCGCTTTTATTAGTTTTAAACATGCCCTCTGTTAAAAATACAATAAATGAGGACGAAATTAAAAGACCATTTTCAATAGCTAATAATAAGCATCTTATATCAAATTGTGAAAATGCTTGTTTGCCAACAATTGATTTAGCAACAATAACATAAACTCCACAACTAATTAACGACATTGGCAACACATAATACTTAATAATTACATTAAGCGATGGCAGTTTATTTTTAAAAAACGGATACATAACCATAAATAATATTACGCCAATCATACCCCAGTTAAATAAAAGTGCAAAAGCATTAAGAAGTTTACTATCAAACACACTATTATTTAAAGCTACTGTGTGTTGAATTGCAGTATCTGCCCACATATATCTAAAAAAGAATGCTGCAATTAAAACGCAACAAAAAACTAGAACCATAGTTCCGTGATTTATATTAAGTTTTTTATATTTACCAATTAATAAAATTGCTAAAGTTACAATAAGTATAATTGCTGTAATTGAATAATATAGTCCAAGCATAACACTTTTTCCTTTGTGGTTTATAATATATAGTTTGTTTATTAATAAAAAAACTATTAATAACAAACTACAAAAAAAGTATAGACTTATATTGTCGTAAAACAAAAAATCTACACCAAAAATAGACATGACAACTAATTGCCACATCTTTTAATATTCAATTAAGCTAAAAATTTTTTATTAGTTAAATAAAATTTTCCAAATAAAAATTTATTAATTTGTGTTTTAAAATTAACAATAACTTGTTTATTTGTTATTACCGATTGTTTGTTTGCATTAAGTCTGCTAAAAAATGTTATTAATTTAAATACAACATAAATTAAAGCAAAAAAACAGAAATGTAATACGATAAACATAATGGCATTAACTATAACTTTGTATAGCACCACATTTGAAATTTGTCCAAATTTAAAGTTTGAAATAAATGAAAATTGATTAATAATATCACTGATAATTTTAGTTAAATCAAAATAGGAATGAAAAAGCAATACAACAAACAAAATAGCCAATTGTATTAAAAAACTCTTAAATATTAAGTTGTAAATTTTGGTTTTATTAAAAGTCATAAGTTTTCCTATACTCTATAATACAACCAAATGGCATTTTTTTACAATAAAATTTAAACAAAAATAAAATTTTGTTAATTTCGACACTATTTTTTTAATGGAGAAGCCGAAGAACACACTCCAATTTGTTTAATAAAACTTTGTTGTGATGCGTTTAAATTAGAAAGTTTTTGTCCCGAAACCCAACATTGTTTAAACATAATATCATTGGTTGGTTGATTGTTTACTACAACATTTTCAAGCGAACAACCCAACTTTTTATATATCTTATATAGTGCTTGTTTTTCATCCTCTAACAAAACACCCTCACCCGAAACGCCTTTTATTTCATTGGTTGGATTAGCAACACCATACATTGTTACACATCCTTTTAAATCAGCATGTGCCATAGCCATATCTAATAAAAATCTACCAAGTCCATTTTGTTGAAAATTACTATCACACTCAAAGGCACTAACAAACATGCTGTTACCACTTGCCCTATATCTAATTTCGGCAATATGATTAAAACCATTTTTTGTGCTATATAACAAAATACTCGATTGACCACCACCTAAAAAAACACATAGCAAATTTTGATCCAATTTTTTATGATAAAACTGCTGTGCCACAAAGTCGTTAGTAAACCCTTTTATTGTGTTAACTATTTTTTCAAATTCTTTTTCCATATTTTTATTTTATCACAACACAATCATTACTTCAATAGCAAAAAAGATATAGCAAATGCTATATCTTTCTAGTTTCGTTAATACCCTCAGCAAAACCACAAGGTTGTGTGCATTTAAAGTTTTTAAATGTGCACCTAGAGCCTTTCATATAATCATCTAAATCATTTTGTCGTGGATGATTATTTTGTTTTAATGCTTCGCTATATTTTTTTAGTAACAAATTGCTTACCTCATTAATTTCTAGTTGTGCACAAGTGCATTTGCGTTCAAATAATTTAAGAACAAACGAATCAAATGTGCCCGATTCGTGACAAGTAAACAATGTTCCTTGTGGCACATTATCACTAACACTATGCATATCGCTTAACCACATTTCGGCAAGTTGTTTGTTATCTTTGATAATTGGTGGAATATAATAAGTTGGATTTTGTGGAATATCTTCCATACTGCACCACAAGGTGCGATGTCTAATATTTTGAGCAAAGCAAGGAATTGTTGCTTGATAAGTTGTTTGATAAACATCACCAAAATATTCAACAGGCTCACTATGTAAATTAATAAGCGAAAAAGTTCTGTTTTTACCATTATTAACAAGCAATTCATCAATATAAGGAAGTTTTGATAATTCATCATAAAATTCCTTTATTTCTGGCATAAGGCGTTTATAAAATTCTTTATCAGATCCATTTTCGATTAAGCCTTTAAAAAATCCATATAAGTAGTTTAATTGCCTATATGAAATTGTGTAAACCATTATGGTTCCTCTGGCATAAATTGAATTAAAACTTCTTGCATTTTCCATTGCTAATTTTTTAATTCTTAAATCTGTAAAAAATTTAGGAAATTTTTGTTTGTAACATTTAGTTATTTCATCAACAAAAATGTTATACCATTTATTATATAATTCTACTTCTTTTTCGCTCCCCTTAATAACAGTATATCTACCTGATTTTTCGGAAGTTACATACCATTTTTCGTTGTTTAGTAGCATTGCCATAGCTTTTGAAATTCCACTAAGTTCTAGTGTTAAAAAGTTGTGATCATAAACACTATGGTGTCCGCCAAGTTTTGTTTGTTTAACACGAGCTAATGTTTTTTTGCGTGGTTCTTTATTAATAACATCATAAGTGTGTTTCATATAACAAACACCTGCATGTTTACCACTTAAATCATCAAATGCTTCTTTCCCCTTGTAATTTCTCCAAAACTGCAATTTTTCGAGAAATGATTTTTCTTTTACTGTTTTTGCAATAATTTTTATATACATTTTTTATCCCCCCAACCCCTTAATTTAACTAATGTTAACACAGCAAAAAACTCATGTCAAATTTTGTAATTAGTAAGTTTGCACAATATTTTTTTGCATCAAAATTGAGTAGTTATTTAACCCCTTATTTATTGCATAACCAATTATTTTTCCACATACTTTTGATAGCAAATCAACATCCTTAACAGTTAATATCAAGTTGTTAAAATCATTTTTTAAAAACTCATTAAAAATGTCTATATTGCTTGATTTTTTAATACTATGCATAGTATTGTTAACAGCATCAAAAACAAAACTTTTAGCATAAACAACAAGAGGAACACCAATTGAAATAACTTTGGTGGATTTTAATATGTTATCAAGTGATTTTCGATTATTACCAACACCCCTACCAGGACTTAAAACTTGCGTTGTTATTTGAAAGCAATTTCCAATTGTTTTATAACTGTTAGCACACAGAGAATCAACCAAAATAACCAAGTCGGGTTTAA
>CALDPW010000177.1 GCA_937911885.1 uncultured Clostridia bacterium
TATTACCTCCTTAAATAATTTTTAAAAATTTATACTTATAAGCATTTAAATTATTAAAAGAACATATAAATTCCCATAACAATTAATATTAATCCAGAAACTTTTTTTACTATTCCATAATTTTCCTTTATAAAATCAAATAAAGTTTTTAATTTTTCAATAAAAATTGCAGATATTATAAAAGGAATTCCAAGTCCCACTGAATAAATTAACATTAAAATTATCCCTTTTAATATTTCTTGTTCTTTAGCTATTAGAAGTAAAGCCGAACTTAAAAATGTGCCAATACATGGTGTCCAACTGATTGAAAATAATACACCAAAAATCAAACTTAAAACAAACACATAAATTAAAGCAACTTTAAAAATTAATTTTTGATTATAAATATTATTGTTTTGTTTTTCAATACTAACAAATCTAACAACTGCCAAACTGGTGCCAGAACTTATTAACACTAAAACCAAACTATATAACGGAAAAACCAAATAATATAGCCCCATTCCGTTACTACCCAAAATGTTTGTTAGTGGTATTTTATAAAAAGCCCCAACCAATTTAGCAAAAATTCCACCAACTGTTAAAATTAATGCACCAATTAAAAATGACTGTTTTTTCATTCTACTTGCTTGGCAATATATCCCGCAATAGTTTGTAAAATTTTAACATCTGCAAGTGTTAATTTGCTATTTTGCAAATCGAAAGCCACAATACCACCAACAATGTCGGAATTAGCCAAAATTGGCACAATAATTTGGTTTATATATAAGTTTTCATCATTGCAAAATATGGGCAACATCTGCGAATTTTCGACAGTTGTTAATATGTAACTTTTTCGTTCTTCCATTTTTTCAACTAGTTTATCACTTACCATTTTATTTAAATAATCTTTAACCTTTTTTGTGGTTGCAATAATTGTGTCTTTATCTAAAATAACAACATTATTATCAATAATACTTCCAACCACTTCACAAAATATTTGTGCACATTCTGATATATCAACAATTGGAGAATATTTTGACAGTGTTAATTCTCCCAATTTGTTAATATAAATTTGAACAGGGGTTCCTTCTTTTAACCGTAATGATCTTCGAATCTCCTTAGGAATTACAATTCGACCTAACTCATCAATCCTTCTAACAATACCAGTATCTTTCATGCTTCCTCCGTTACAATTTTATTAATTTTAGTATTGTAGAAATATAAAAAAATATGCAAAATTTGTTAATTAAACAACAAAAAAAAGAGTTCAATCGAACTCTTTTTTATATTTTTCTATTTATCTGTTGTTTTTTTAGTTGTTGTTTTTTTTGCAGTTGTTTTTGTTGTTGTTTTAGTAGTAGTTGCAGCTTTTGTAGCTGGAGCTTTTTTAGCAGCTGGTTTTTTAGCAGCTGGTTTTTTTGCTGGAGCTTCTTCTGCTTTTACTTCTTCTTTAACTTCTTCAACTGGAGCAGCTTCAACAACTTCTGCTTTAACTTCTGCTTCAGGAACAACATTTAATTCAGCTAAATCTGAACCTTCAACAGGTTTAATAACATTGTATTCAACTTGTTGTTGTCTAACAATTTCTGCATAGAAAACATCATTTGAAGCATAGAAATAAACTGTTACAATAGCAATTAAAACAATTGCTACTACAACATCAATAATTCCTAAAACAATAGCTAATGCTTGGTTTGTTGCATATAGTTTAGCAATAAATAAGAATGCTACTAATGCAATTAGACCAGCTAATAAGTAGAATAGATAATAAACTACTTTATAAGCAACCATAGCTGTTTTGTTGCCTTTCATTTTTCTAGCAGTTAAGTTAAATGTATCTGCAACGCTTGTAATAGCATTTTCATTTAATACATATAAGCTTAGTGAATAGAATACTATCATTAGCATTCCAGGAACGATAAATAAAACTGTTCCTAATAGTGTGCCTGTGCACATAATAACACCAATAAGTGTTGCTTGTGCAAATTCGTGCACTGTTGTAAAGATTACGGTGTATTTTGGATTTTCACCTCTTAACAACTGTTTCATAAATTGAATGTAGCCTGCGGTTAACCAACCAAAAACAACAAATGATAGTGCCCAACCACAGTAAGGAATAAACGCTAATAAAATAATTGGTGAAACATACATAAGAGCGCCTAGGAAAGCTTTTGCCCATACGCCTTTTAGTTTGTTAGCAGCAATACCAATTAGGTCTAGTCCGTGTTTACTAGTTCTGTCCATACAAAACCCCCAAATTTCTATTTTAATTTTTTATAGTATATAACAATAATTAAATTTTTCAAATTGTTTTTACTTAATTGTTTAAATTATTTGTTAATTTGTTAAATGCTCGCAGTGAGCATTTAACAAATAACTATATAATTTTTTAATAATTAATTGAGAAAGTAATTACTTTAATAGGAATTATTTCTCCACCAAATACATAGTTTGCTTGGATTGTAATACCATCTACATCTGTTACAGAGTGAGCTGCAATAAATGCCGACCAATCTAAAGTAAATTCAGTAATATATTTTGCTGTGCCAGTATCATTAATTGTTGGAGTAATAACAATTTGAGCATTGGTAATTTCTCCATTAATTGATCCTGTGCATGCAACTTCTTCTACTTTATAAGCAAATTCACCTGTTCCAGTAATTAAAGCTCCTGAGCCATCAAGTGTAACTTTACCACTGTTAGCGCCTGTTGATACAAGATTATAATTGCTGCTTAATCCCGAAATTCCTGCATTTTTGAAAATGATTAATTCAAGATTTTTAACAAATGTAATTGTTGTTCCAGCATCGTTAACAAATGTAGTTGTAGCAATAAACGAAATTACAACATCTTCAATTAAGTTTTGTTGTTTTAATGTTATTGTGCTATCTGCTGCAATAGTATATACACCATCAACATCAGTTATATTTAATGTAGCATAATCTAAGATATTAGCTGAAGCTGGAGCTAATTCTAATGTAACACTTGTATTTGTCCAAGTCGCACCTGCTTCGAATATGTTAGATTTAATTAATGCAGTATCGGCATTGCCAATAATATTAATTGGATCGCCTGTTGCATCGCTTTTTGGTGTTGTTTCGGTTAAACCTTGTTCAAATAAAACTGTTGGAGTAACTGAAATTGTGTCACCTGTATTTGTAATAAATTCTTGTTTATTAATTGATTGTCCATTAATTACAATTTTTCCTTGAATAACAATAATTGTTTCTTCTGAAATATCGTAAGTATTAGGTTCAAATTTATATGTAGAACCTTCTAATTTTAGCCATTTTTTAACATTTTCAGCATTATCGCCATTATAAACTAATTCAACAATGTTTTCCATGCCAGCCAAATCAACTGTTCCAGTTTGTTCAACGCCATGTTCATCATCTAATGTGTAGTTTAATGAATTTGTAACAACATGAGTTGTTGAATCTACACTTAAGTTTTGAGTTACCATAATTGGTTCAATAACAAGTGTAAATGTTTCTGTTATAACACCTGTTGAAACAATTAAATTAATTCTACGTTTGTTTTCTTCAGGTAATGCTGCTGTTGTAAAGTATGGATCTACTTGTAAATATTTTACGCCACCACGTTCAACAATTGTAGCATAATCAATTGCACCATCAATATCAATAAATAGTTCAACATTTGGTAACGCATATGCATAATATGCTGTTGAATTTCTTACTAATGTTTTAATGTTATATGTGCTATGATATTGGCTCTTAGCGCCTGCTACTGCAATTTTTAAATGATTAGGAATTGCTGATTCTGCAGATGTTCCTAATAAATAACCAAATGTAAACAAGTTAGCATTAACTGAGCTATTGCCTGATAGCGCATATTCAGTTACACCATTTGCATTATATAAATTAATGTTTGCAAGTCTGGTGTTGCTGTCGCTTGTTGGGTCTGGCATAATAATTGTTCCGTTTTTACCAGTTTCTAGAACAAATTTAATATAAATATCAACTTTGTTTTCGTCGTTAACAACACCAGGAACTGTTAATGTTAATTTGTATTCAAAATAATTATTATCAGCAACAACAAGTGTTGGAATTGATACAATTGCTACAAGTTTAACATCTCCACCAACTGTTCTAACATCTAGTCTAATGCTTCTATTTGCTTCAGATTCGGTTAAATCTGCTGTTAATGAAGTTGCATCTGATCCATATTTTCCTGTAACTGTATAATCAATGTTTCCTAATAATGTTACTTCGTTAACTAAAATTTTAGTTATATCATCAAACGAAACAGCATTGTTTGTGCCAACTGTTAATAATCCATTGTTACCAACAAGTTCAATTTCGTTTGCTTTAATTGCATTTGATGCATATAAATCAGCTTCGTCTTCTTCATATTGCAATTCTGCAAATTTTGCACTTAAATCATAAGGATTTGTGCTTGAATCATTGCTTGTATCTTCATTTGTATAAACAATTGTTTCCAAACTTGGAACAACAACAACTCTTAATGAGTAATTTGATTTGTATAGTTTTGATGGATCATTAAATGGTTCTCCACTGCCTGGATCTGCCACAATAACACCTTCATAAACACCAATCAAATCATAGTAAACATCAAACACAATTTGATTAGAATTAATATATTTACCAATAGTTAATGTTCCGGTTGAACCACTTCCTGTTAATGAATAATTTTCACCACTTACAGCTTTCAATACAACATTAACATATTCGTAACTTGCATCAACCTTTTGTTGACGAGCGTTAATAGCTGCTGTTCTTAAGGTTTCGTTAGCACCTTGAGAAAGAACTAATTGATTTGTTGCTGAATTAAAGTTTAATGAAACCTCACTTCCTGCATATAAACTAATAGCTGTTGTTCCTTCTGAATAAGTAATTACACTATCTTCAATGTTTGGAATAATGCGGAATCTTACTTGTTGAGTATGAACAACACTTGTTGCTCCAGTAGGAATATTATTTTTCCATACAATCTTAATATCAGCATAAATAACATATTCCATGTTAACAGCTTTAACTGTGATATCAAATTTTGTATTTTCGATATGTGTTCCAGGAATAACATGTGTTACGTCTGAAATAATACCACCGTTCTCATCGTATGCATAAGTAACCATTTCAAAATACAAATTAGATGATACAGTAATTGGATTACCCTCAAAATCGGTTGGTTTAATAAATTCTTGTAATCCAACAGATTTAGAGTTGTTACTTGCAGCTGCACCTTTAATTACGTAATTGCTAATATCGGTATTTCCATCTGCTAAATAGTCAACATTAAAGTTAACGTTTGGCATTAATACTACTTCAAATTCGTAATAATATGTGCTCTTTAATACTTTAATTTTGATATTAATTTTGTTTTCGATATTAAATGTTGATAAGGTGTAGTTTGTATATGATCCACTAAATGATGGAACAACACTAAATTTATATTTTGCTAAATGATCTGCAGTTACTGCAACAAAGTTAGTTGCTCCTGCTTCTTTTACTTGTGATACTTCTAAGCTAATTGTGCTTGAAGTGTTTCCTGTGTTTCCTAACTTAATATATGAATCAACACTGGCATCGTTCGACATAATAACAACATCTGTTCCTGCAGCCATTGTTTGATATTCATTATCTTTTTCCACAATTAAGTTTGGTCTTAATGTTAATCTTAGTTCAATTGGACTATCACCATTAACATTGTAGTTATGCCAAATGTTAAACACAACTTCAACAGGTGGAGCTTGAGTAATATCTCCGTTAACAGTAACATCATTAAACCACATATTTAATGTGTTTGGTGTTCCTTGTAAGTATGTTAAAGTTTGATTTGTGCTTGTTACTTGACCGTTGCCACGAGATGTTGTGAACAATGGTGTTGCAATTGTTTGATATTTAACAACATATTTAATATCTGATGGTTGATTTGAAATTGTTAAGTAATCAAATAAGTTATATGCATTAATGTTATCGGCATAAATGGTTGTGTTGTTTGGTGTAATAACTACTGGATTTGCTCCTGTATAAACATTAAATTTATAATCAACATATGCACCATTAAATGCTACACATCTAACTGTTGCAATTGCTGTGGTTGTTGGAGCAACAAATGTAATTATGTCACCATCTACAACAGCTGGACCTTCAATTACTTCATAAGTAAATGGTTTTACGCCCTCTGGTAAATAAGCTACTAATGTTGCACCATTTTTAATTGCATAGCGAGTTTCGCCACCAGTTGGTTCAACAATAGTCATAAATGTGTTAGAACCTGTATATAATCTTAAACGATTATTTTCATTTATAAATGATTCTAGCAAATTAACTTGTGATGATACTGCAACTTTTTCGCTGCCTTCATCTTCGATAGGATATGAAATTAAAGTTTTTAATGATGGAGCAAGTGAGAAGTAATAATCAAAATACTTACCATTTTTATCTGTAACTTCAGCATAATCCCCATATTCGGTAACAATCTCAAGTTTAAAGCGTTCAACTTGGTTAACTGCACCAACAATTGAAAGTGTTAATGATGTTAATTCTTCGCCATTAACTTGAGTTAAAATTTTAAATTTAGCATATTGAGAAGTTGTGTCGTAAAGCACATAATCT
>CALDPW010000178.1 GCA_937911885.1 uncultured Clostridia bacterium
GAATCATAATTCCAACAAACAACCATATTGGTAAAAATATATTATTTGTTAAAATCCACACCAAAGCAGAAACACCAACAGCACCAATCATGCAAATTAATTTTGCCCACCACTTAAATTTTGCAAATTTAATTTTTAAAACTGGCTTTGGTTTTTTAGTTAAAGCTTTTTCTGCAAGTAAATTATCATTAACAATTTTGTTTCCGTAACCTAATATGTAATATAACAGCTCTTTACAAACTCTAATTAAAACATATTTATCTGATGAGTCTACTAATTCATCAATAACATGTTGAGGAAGCCTAATTGCAATTCCAACACCAGGCTCAGCTTTCCAACACTCCCTATGTGTTACACAATAAAATTTTACTTCACTATATTCAACTTCAACTTTTTCAGTATAAAAATCATCAATATCAATTAGCGCCTGAGCCTTTCCTTGACTTGATTTTTTTAGCATTGGTTTACCAATGTTTGAAATAATTACTTTATTGAACACAATTTTATCTGGTAAAAATTGAGCTTTAACCAATTGTGAATGAGAAACATAAAATTCATTTTTTACTTCGTTACCCAATGTTGAAATATCAAAATCATTTTTTTCGGATTGTTTTATTTCCAACCTTTTTATTTTAGGAAGCATTATGCAGGTTATTAAAATCGCATATCCAACAAAAACAGCATTGGCAATTAACATAACCACATAACCATTCCAATCGCCAGCTTTATTAAATATTGTTCCATATATTATTGTTGGAACTGTTGCCGTAATAACAAACACACACAATATCCCAATCAACTTTAATAATTTTATTCTTTCTTTATTCATATCAACACAAATTTTAATATTATTTTTAATAAATTTAAACTTAAAATAAATCTTTAAATAAAAACTCTATTTATTATAATGTAAATTATTAATATTAGCAATATTTTAATTTTAAACAAAAAAAACAAATCATCTAAAAAGATGACTTGTAACAATTTAATTTTTTATTGCGTTTAAAATAATTGTTTTAAACTGCGCCAAAAAAATAGTTGAAAAAAGATTTTTAACATAAGAATATCCCTTATGTTTAAGTTTGGCGCTGAGGGAGGGATTCGAACCCTCGATACCTCGCAGTATATCGGTTTTCGAGACCGACACATTCGACCACTCTGACACCTCAGCAAACTTTGGACAAAATAATAATAAACTAATTTTATTTTTTTTTCAAGTAATTTATTTATCGAAATAAAAAAAGAAGATGTTAATCTTCTTTTTTGTCATTTTGTTGTTCAACATTATCAATATTTTCTTGAATATTTTGTTGATCTTTTTGTTGTGCTTGATCTTGTTTTTGTTGCTTTTTTTCTAAGCGTTCTTGTTTATGTTTACTTATTCTTGCAACATCTTTATTAACAGCAGCCTCTAAGTCTATTACATTTTCTTTTCGCTCTAACAATCGTTTAATATTAGCCCTATGTCCCCAAACAATTAAGAACAACACAAACACCAACAATCCAAGCGATACCCAGTTGCCTGCTAACCCCAATGTGATGCAATCATATGTTATATAAGTTACAGCAATAACCAAACTGCACAAACTTGAAATTCTGGTAATAATTAATAACAAAATATATGCAACAAGTAAAATTAAAGCAATATATGGATGAGCAACACATGCCATACCAGCAGCTGTTGCAACACCTTTTCCACCTTTAAATTTATAGAATACTGGATAAATATGTCCAATAACAGCAGATGTTCCTGCAACATAAATTGCAATTTTAGCAGTCATTCCACCTGCAAATCCACCAAAAGCAAAAAATCCAACAATGCAAGGAACTGCTCCTTTTAACATATCTAAAATCATGGTTAAAAAACCAAAGCTAACACCATGAGTTCTAAGCATGTTTGCTGTTCCTGGATTACCACTTCCATGAGTGGTTATGTCATCTTTTTGAGTTCTTGCTAAAATACGAGCAAAACTAATATTTCCTAATAAATAAGATCCTAAAACAAGTAATAAAAAGTAGCCAGTTAAAATTAACCCTTGAGTAACACCAGCCGACAATGCTAAAGTGCTTAACATTCTACTAATCCTCCTTATCCTTTTTGCTGTTAACCAGCAATTTTATTGGAGTTCCCCTAAAATCAACAGCCTGCCTTATGCAATTTTCTAAATAACGTTCATATGAAAAATGCATCAAACTTTTGTCGTTAACAAATAAAACAAAAGTTGGAGGATTTGTTGATGGTTGGGTAATATAATAAATTTTTAAACGTTTTCCATTTTTTGTTGGAGGTTCGGTTGTTAAAACTGCATTTTGCAAAATTTCGTTTAATGTTCCAGTTCCAATTCGGTAACTTGCATGATCTAAAACCATGTTAACTGTTTCCATTAATTGTCCAATGCGTTGTCCTGTTAAAGCACTGCCATATAATGGCACAAAATAATCCATAAATTTTAAATCTTCTTTTAATTGATCATTAAACTTATTCATTGAATGGCTATCTTTTTCAACCAAATCCCACTTGTTCATTAAAATAACACTTGGTTTTCCTTCTTCATGAATAAATCCAGCAATTCTAGCTGTGAAGTTATTAGCATTAGTAACATTCACTGTAATTTTGCTACCAGCACTTGTAAGTGTTGTCGCAGAATCAGTTGAAATGTTCATTGTTCCGTTATTTCCGCTATCATCAACAAGAATCGCCTGTGTACCACCGGTAACGTCGCAATCTTGAAGTGTAACAGACGGATTATTTCCGGCGTTTCTAACATGAAGCTTAATGCCAGACTCTGTGCCTGAAATTGTGCAATT
>CALDPW010000179.1 GCA_937911885.1 uncultured Clostridia bacterium
CTAAATAACCTCTTAATTCCAAGCCATACTCCTTTTATAGAACCAAATCTTATAATAGCTTCTTTCATATATTGTGAACAAGTAGGAGTAAATCTACAATGTGAATGACAAGCTAATGGAGTTGCTTGATATAACTCAATTAATTTTATTAATAATTTTTTCATATACATCAACCAAATTTATTTTACCAAAATAAAAGAAGTATTACTACTTCTTACCTAATTTAGATTTTCTATTTTCTTCTATTTTACTTTCTATAAATCCAGTAAAGTCCATTACTACATCATCAGAAAATCCTTCTTCAATAAGTGTTGCAAATAATGAACCAGATTATAACAAAACAAAAGAGATTTTAACACAAGCTCTAAAACGCAAATTTAAACCAGAATTTTTAAATAGAATTGATGTTGTAACAGTGTTCCACACACTATCGTTTAATCAAATTGCTCAAATTGCAAAATTGTTTATTTCAAATTTAAACAAACGTTTACTAAAACAAGGTGCAAGTTTAAAAGTTACCGAAAGTGCATTAAAATATTTAATTGAGCGTGGATACAGCCCAGAATATGGTGCAAGGCCACTACGTAGATTGATTGAGCAAGAAGTTGAAGATAGAATTGCTGAACAAATTTTAGAAAATAGATTGGTTGCAGGTTCTATTATTGTTTTAAGTGTAAAAAATGGCAACTTGGCAATTAATTTTGAAACAAAAAAAGATTAAGTTTTTGCTTAATCTTTTTTTAAAATATTTAAAATGCTTTTAATAAGCATTTGCTTAAAATATAATAATTTGATAATATTATAATATAAAAAAGGGAGGATTTAGCTATGAAAATAACCTATACTACAAAAAACTATAATGTGTCGGATAAATTCAAAGATATTCTAGAAAAGAAATTATCTAAACTAGAAAAATATTTTGATACTGACGCAGTTGTTAAAGTTAATTTAATAACACAAGCTAAACAAGATAAACTAGAAATTACAATTAATTGTAAGGGTATGTTCTTTAGATCCGAAGTTTTAAGCGACAATATGTATAATAATATTGACTTGGCTTTGCCAAAGATTGAAAAACAAATTGTTAAACAAGGTTCTCGTCTAAAAACAAAACTTAAAAAAGATGCTTTTGCAAATAATGACTTTATGTTTTTAGAAACTGAACCAGAAAAAGAATCTTCAAAACTTGTTAAAACAAAACGCTTCGAATTAGAACCATTAACAGTAGAAGATGCTGCAATGTATATGGAAGCATTAGATCATAATTTTTATGTGTTTTTAAACGCTGAAACTGGTAAAGTTTGCGTTGTTTATAAACGTAATGATAAAAACTATGGTTTAATTGAAGTTGATTATTAAAATAAAGGGATTTTATGTTAAACGTTAATAATGTTTACCTTAAATACACCAAGGAATACAACACTTTAAACAACATTAATTTAATAATTGATGATGGCGAACAAGTTGTGTTGTTTGGTGAAAAAGAAAGTGGTAAAAGTAGTTTAATAAGAGTTATTGCTGGACTTGAAAAAGTAACCGAAGGTGAAGTGTTAATTAAAAACATAAATGTTAATAAAATTAATTACAAAACCGATGTTAGCTTGGGGTATTTATCAAGTAATGGTGCATTTTTCGAAAATAAAACTGTTTTAAAAAATTTGGAATATGTTTTAAAAATTCGTAAATGTGATAAAAACATGATAAACAGCAAAGTTAACGGTGTTATTTTATCAAACAACTTAACTGGATTAAAGGATGCAAAACTAAAAGATTTAAGCGATTATGATCGCATGAGAGTTGCTATTGCAAGATTAAATTTAAGAAAAATCGATTTTTTAGTTTGCGATGATATTTTTGAAAACTTTGCTGAGGCCGATGCTATAAGATTGGCTCAAATGGTTGTAAATATTATTAATCAAAACGAATGTTCAAGCATAGTTGCAATTTCAAACGAAAAATTGCTTAAAGTTATAAAGGGGAAAGTTGTAAAATTAAAATTTGGTTCAATAGTGAAATAAAGGGCAGAAAAAATGGCAAAAAAAATTACTGAAAATAAAGAATTAAGAGATGATTGCACAAAACTATTTGCTAGTGCTAATATATTTTTAAATAATGATACTGATTTAATTTCGGAGTATAAAAGAATATATTCAATTAAACCAGTTGCTCAATTATTAAATGATGAAGAATTAATTAGAACAGCAACATTGTTTTTTGAAAATAACCTAAATATATCACTTGCATCCAAGTGTGGCTTTATGCATCGCAACACTTTAATTTATAGACTTGATAAAATTGAAAAACAAATTGGTTTAGATATTAGAAACTTTAAGGATGCCGTTGTTTTTGAAAATATGCTATTATTTTATAATACAATTAAAAAGAACTTATATTAATATAAAAAATTTAACCACCAGAAATTCTGGTGGTTTTTTTATTCTACTTTTGTTAAGTTGTCAATTTTAATCTCGTCATCCGATTTTGATAATATTTTGGCTGGTTTTGATTTTTTATTAAACTCGGATAATAACTTTATTATGCTTTGCATATCAACATTTCCGCCACCTTTAAACATTGGTAGTAATTTTGTAAATGTTTCCATTTGAGTGTTGTTTGAACCATATAACAATGGTAACAAAGCAGAAATATCAAAACCTTTATTGTTTGTTGAATTATTGTTGCTTGGTGGATCTTGATTAAAAACAAAAGTTTTGTTTTTGAGTTTATCTTGCAGTTGTTGTTGACCTTGTTTTGTGTATTTTAAAGGTAATTCACCATATGGATATTCATTATTAATATTAAATGAATTATTATATGTATTGTTTTGTTTCATTATTTATTCCACCTTTTTATTATCAAGAATAATATATGCTTGCATATAAATATTATGTTAAAAATAATTTTGGAGGGCATATGGCAAATAAATTTAGTGAATTTAGTGATTATAAAACAATTGACGTTAACAAAGTTAAAAACGATAGTCCAGAATTTGTAGAGAGTATTGAAGATAAAATTGAAAAATATTCAGCTTATTCTAGTGATGAATTAATGCAAGAGTTTTTAAACATTAGCAAACAACAAAAATTGTGTGGCAAACTTAATGGTGAATATATTTCAAACATAAAAAACACTCTTTCTCCATATTTGAGTGCAGAACAAAAAAACACGTTAAACTCATTAATGGATAAAATTGATGAATAATAAGATTGATCCTCATTTGTTATATAAGATTAAAACTCTTGGAGTTGATAATCCTGTTTTAGATTGTGTTATATATGCTAATAATTATTCGAGTTTAAAGCTGTATTTAAAAAGTATATCAAAAATAAAAAAGATTACGGAACTTCCATTTATTAATGCTTTTGGTATAAAAATTACTGCATGTGATATTAGTCAATTAGCTAATTTAAATACAATTAATTACATAACATCAAGCTTAAATGTGCAGACGCAAATTTATTTATCAAAACAAGAAATTAACTTAAATTCCTTAAATAAAGAGCAAAACTTTTGTGTTGCTATTATTGATACCGGGGTGTATTTAACGCCAGATATTTGCATGCCTAAAAATAGAATTGTTAAGTTTGTTGACTTGATTAATAATAAAACTATTCCTTATGATGATAATGGACACGGAACATTTGTTACAAACATACTTGCCGGAAATGGTTTAATTAGTGGTGGAAAGTATAGTGGTATAGCACCAAATGCAAATGTTATTGTCATAAAGGCACTTGATGCAAATGGCGAGACTGATGCTGTTACAATTTTAAAAGCAATGCAGTGGATTATTGATAATAAACAAAAATATAATATCAAAGTTGCATGTATGAGCTTTGGTAGCATGGTGCTAGGAAAAAACGATCCACTAATAATTGGAGCAGAGGTTTTGTGGAATAGTGGAATAACGGTTGTTGCTGCGGCTGGAAATAGTGGGCCTGGCACAGAAACCATTAAGTCACCAGGCGCTAGTAGCAAAATTATAACAGTTGGTGCAATGAATGATGGCAGAAATAATAATTCATATGAGAAGGAGTGTTTTAGTGTTGCTTCTTTTTCTAGTCGAGGTCCAATTTTGGGTAACTACAAGCCGGATATTTTGGCGCCAGGAGTTAATATTTGTGGTGCAAGTGATTTTTATATTAATAAACAACATTATGATGTTATGTCTGGAACAAGTGTGGCGACTCCAATAATTGCTGGGATTTGTTGTTTGTTGTTATCTAATAATGTCGAGTTAAAACCAAATGCAATTAAAAGGATATTGGTTAATAACACATTTAAAATTAGTAATGATAAAAATGCAGAGGGATATGGTGTTGTAGATTGTAGTAATTTAGTTTTTTAATTGTGATATTTTGTTTATTGCATAAATTAATTTTTTTGCTTGTGCCATATTATTAAAATAACTAAGTGAAACTCTAATAAGTCCACATTGTTCTGTTTTTAAAAACTTGTGAATAAGTGGAGCACAATGCAGCCCATGTCGCAAACATATACCATATTTTTCGTTTAAAATGTTTGTTGCTTCGGCATTATCAATATTTAAAAAACTAAAACTGATTACGCCCGAATGAAGGTTGTTTGAAAATAATTTGATACTTGGGTTTTGTTTTAATGCGTTTATTATATATTTTGACATTGTTTCAATTTTTTTATTAATTTTGTTTTGGTGTTTTAAAACAAATTTTATTCCATTTTCTAACGATGTTATTCCTACTGTGTTAATTGTGCCAGCCTCTAATTTTTCTGGATAATAAGCTGGCATATTTTCGTTTAAACTGTCGCCACCACTGCCACCAAATTTAAGTGGGGTTAAATTTGCATTATTTATTATTAAGGCGCCAATACCTTGGCTTCCAAACAGACCTTTGTGTCCAGCTAGGGTTAAAAAGTTTGCTCCAATTTTTTGCATGTTTATTTTTGCATGACCAGCACTTTGTGCACAATCAATTAATAACATTATTCCAAGTTTATTTAATTTGTGTCCTAAATTGTTAAGTGTTATTGTTGTTCCTGTAACATTGCTGGTTTGATTAACAATTACTAAGTATGTGTTTTTATTAACTGCATTTAAAATATCTTGTTCGCTTATCTTTCCTTGAGGGGTTGGATTAACAACGGTTATTGTTATGTTGTGTGTTTTTTTTAAAGCATATAGTGGCCTTAATACGCTATTATGTTCAAATGCTGTTATAACAACATTGCCATTGTTTTTTGCTGATCCAAATATTGCCATGTTTAACGCTTCGGTGCAGTTGTAAGTAAAAACAACATCTGCTTTTTGAGGTGTGTTTAAAAAGTTTTTTATTGTTTGTCGTGCTTTAAACACTTTTAAGGCGCTTTTTAAAGCTATTTTATGGCTTGATCTTGTTGGGTTTGCCGAATTTATTAAACTTAAAGTTGTTGAAACGATTACTTTTAACGGTTTTCGTTTTGTTGTTGAACTATTATCTAGGTAAATCATATTTTTATCTTTAACAAAATGTTTCGATTACTAATAGTATATAGTGTAGTAAATATTTTTGTTAATTTGGGGGTTGTTATGTATGTTTATGCTGTGTTTTTAAACAGAAACGATACTTTGCAGTTTATTAATGTTTTAAAACGAAATAGAATTGTTGTGAGCTTGGCTTCAACACCAAAGGGCTTGGGGAGTTCTTGCACTGTTGCGGCAAAATTTTATTTTAAAAACATTGATTTTGCTAAAAGAATTGTTAAGGGTGGATTATTTAAATCATTTAGTAATTTTTATCAATTGAAAACTAAAAATGGCCATGCAATTTTTGAAGTTTTGTAAAAAATTTTTTAAAAAAACATTTAAGTTATGCTTTGTTTGTGTTAAAATTAGGTAGTTATGATATCAAAAACAAATGAAGAAATTTTTAACATTTTAAATAAAAATATACCTAATCCTCAAACAGAACTAATTTATAGCTCAAATTTTGAACTTTTGGTTGCTGTTATGCTTAGTGCGCAATGCACAGATAAAAGAGTTAATCAGGTTACTAAAGTTTTATTTAAAAACTATAATAAACCAGAACATTTTGCTAAAATGAAACAGGCTGAACTTGAAAAATTGATTCATTCGTGTGGATTCTATCATAATAAAGCTAAAAATATAATTGCAATGTCGAACGAACTGATATCAAAGTTTAATGGACAAGTACCTGAAAACTTTAATGATTTATGTTCGCTTTCTGGTGTGGGCAGAAAAACAGCTAATGTTATGTTGATTGTTGCATTTAATGTTCCGGCAATGCCTGTTGATACACATATATTTAGGGTTTCAAACAGGTTGGGAATAGCCAATTCAAATAATGTTAATGTTGTTGAGGCTCAAATAAAGAAGGCATATAAAGATTATTCAAGTTCATGGGGAAAATTGCATCACTTACTGTTGTTGCATGGTAGATATGTATGTAAAGCTCAAACCCCTAATTGTGCCGAATGTTATTTAGCAAAATATTGTAAATACTATAATAAAAAATTAAAAGGATAAAATCATGTTTTTAGATAAGGTAAAAATTAGTTGCAAAGCTGGTAATGGTGGTAACGGTAAAGTTTTTTTTAAACGTGCAAAATATGTTCCAAATGGTGGCCCAGAAGGTGGTGATGGTGGTCGTGGTGGATCTATAGTTTTTAAAACAACTGTTGAACTAACTAATTTGGGCGAATTTAGATATAAAAAGGTTTTTAAAGCTGGTAATGGTGAAGATGGCGGCAACAATATGTGTGACGGCAAATCTGCCAAAGATTTGGTTATTTTGGTCCCTGTTGGCACTGTTATTAAAAATGCTGAAACTAATAATGTAATTGCCGATTTAGTGGAACCTGGTGAAGAATTTGTAGCGTTAAAAGGTGGAAAGGGCGGCAGAGGTAACTCAAAGTTTGCAACTGCAACCAGACAAGCTCCTCGTTTTGCTGAAATGGGAGAACAAACAAAACCATTTGATTTAATATTGGAACTTAAAACAATTGCAGATGTTGGGCTTGTTGGATATCCAAATGTTGGCAAAAGTAGTTTGTTAAATGCTGTTTCTAATGCTAAACCTAAAATTGCAAATTATCATTTTACAACTCTTTCGCCAAATATTGGTGTTGTTAATGCATTTGATAAAAGTATGGTTTGGGCTGATATTCCTGGTTTGATTGAAGGTGCAAGTGAGGGTGTTGGCTTAGGTCATGACTTTTTAAGACATATTGAACGCACCAGAGCAATAATACATGTTATTGATGCTTCGGGTAGCGAAGGTCGTGAGCCAATTGCTGATTTTAACAAAATTAATGAAGAATTAAAAAAATATGGCGATAAGGTATC
>CALDPW010000180.1 GCA_937911885.1 uncultured Clostridia bacterium
CTTCCCATTTTGGATTCTTGCTTGCATTCATTATCATTCCTGTTGGTACTACTTCCATTATTGTTGCTGTTCCTGCTATTTCACTATCATTTGTTACCTTGATTGTATACTTAACTTCTATTGATTGTGTATTTAAGTCTTTTCTATATACTTCTGCTTTTGCTAAGTCTCCGTTTATCTCTTCTTCTATTCCATTTACTGTTATTGATTTAATTATCTTTTCTGCCTTTAAGTTAAATTTTATCTTTCTATATAATTATAATTACTAGCTCTTATTAATCTATTCATAATTGCTAATCCTACACCATCTGATTTAATTAAATCAATAGTTAAATTTAAAGAAATAAAAAAAGAACACTAAAAATAGTGTTCTTTTTATTTGTAACAGCAGCTGCAAATTCCTTTTAACACAACTGATGCATTTTCAACTTTAAATGATGAATCAATCTTTTTTAAAACTTTTAGTTCTTTAATTGCAGATGGACTATCAACATCGCTTAAAGTGTTGCACTTTGTGCAAAAAAAGTGAATATGATCGGTTATTGTTCCATCAAATCGGGATTCGTTATCGCCACAATCAATTTTTATTAAATCGTTGATTTCGGCTAATTGATTAAGGTTGCGATACACTGTGCCCAAACTAATGTTTGGCATAACTTTTCTGGCTTCAACATAAACCTCTTTTGCTGTTGGGTGATTGTGATTTGAACAAACAATATTATAAATTAGTTCACGTTGTTTTGAATGATTCATTTTGTTCTCCAAGTAGTAATAATTACTATTTATAATACTAAATATGTCACTTAAAAACAACTAAAAAAATTAAAGATAGTAAAAACATAACCACAATTATATTTTAAAATTTTTAATTGTGTGCTATACTTAAACATAAAATATTAATGGATAACAAAAAAACATGGCAAAAATTTCAAAAAAACGTGGTTGTCTTTATGCATTTTTAATTGGTTGCGCTGTGTTTATTGCTTTAACAATATTCTTAATTTTTACAGTTAAGGACATGCTTCAAGTTTTTGATTTAAGCGTTAAAGAGTTTGAAGAATATGTTAACATGCTTAATCGTGAAGTTGTTGAAAGCGAACTTGCAACCGATCCTGTATCAAATCAGGATTTTCAAACATTTAAAAATAAAGCAATTGCTTCACAATTTAATATTATAGACGAACATGATAATGTTAACCTAAACCTAGTAACAATTCCAATTGGTTCAGATATAACCTTAACAGGTTACGAAGTTGGAGCAATGCTAAACAGTGGGTTTGCAAATAGCGAAAATTATGACACAATAAAAATTTTGCAATTTTCAATTATTCAAACCGATTTTTACCAAATAAAAACAGTGCTTAAATTTGATTTAACCAAAATTAAAACTGCTGTTGGTCAGTTGGCATCAAACTTGCCAAACTCGTTATATATTACTTGCGAATCGGTAGCTGTGGCTTCAACACCACAAAATCCAACAAGTAGATTAATTTTAACAAACTCAAAATGTAAAATTAACAAATTAAGCGATGAGGAAAACGAAAAAATTGTTAATTTGTTAAACAAAATGACTGGCGAAATGGATGAAAATCTTCAATTTGAAAATATGTCGGATCAAATAATTGGCGAGGCTTTAACAAAGGTTGCACAAGCTGCAAATTGTGATTTGTATTTAAGTAATGGATCGCTAACTTTAAAAAAGATTACAGCATAAAAAAAGAACAACATTAAGTTGTTCTCTTTTTTATTTTTTTGCAGCTTTTGGTGCTTTTGTGTGATGATAACCATTGTTTAAGCATTGTTCAGCACTTAATAAAATTGCATCATATTCGCTCTTTTTTGATTCAACTTGTTCGTTTGCAGAATCAATTTTTTCAATTAAAACTTGACGTTTATCTTCTGTAACATTAGCTCTTTCAACTTTGCTAATCATTGAAGTGTAATAAATGCCATAATCATAAACAGCGTTGGTATAATTTAGTGAAAAATCTTCGCTAAACACATCAAAAGCACTATGATAAACAGAGTCTTTTTTATCACCATCTGCAAGTTTTAATAGTGCAGCTTCTTGTTGTTTGCAATATTTTAAAGCGCCATTAACATGGTTTGAACTAAAACCATAAATTTCGCTATTAAGCATGCGTTGGCAGTATTGTTCAAAAGCCTCAACTTGTGCAGTTATTTGTTTTTCGTTTAAAGGACCATTCTTTTTTGATTTTTTAGTAAGCCAATTTTTAATTCTTTCTTTTAAACTCATAAACAACCTCCAAAAAATGTAACAATTGCTTGTTGCTACATAGTGTTATTATACTATCATGTTATCACAAAATTATATAATTTTCAATAGATATAAAAGCGATAAAAAAAGAACAATGGTTAATTGTTCTCTTTTTGTTCCCAAAGTGATAATGTGTTATAAATTTTTTGTTTATAATCGGCAGAATATTTTTTAATAAGTTCTTCAAATTTTTCTTTGTTAATAAATCCTTGTTTTAATAAATCAAGTTCCAAACAAGCAAACAAACCATGTTGTTTTTCAAACTCACAAACAAGTTGTGAACATTCTAGCAAAGCATCAAATGTGCCTGTATCTAACCAATGGCAAGAAGCATCAAAAATTTTAACTTTTGCTTTTTTGTTGTTAACATAGTCGCTAATAATATCGGTCATTTCGTATTCGCCACGAGGGGATAGCTTAATATCATCAATTTGTTTCATTGCTTCGTTTGAGTAAACATATAGTCCGGTTGAGGCAATGTTTGTTTTTGGATTTGCTGGTTTTTCTTCCATTTTTGTAACATTAAAGTTTTCGTCGTATTCAATAACACCAAAACGTTCAGGATCTTCTACTGCTTTTGCAAACATTGTTAATCCAGTGTTGTTTTTAATTGCATCGGCTAAAACTTGTTCCATGCCATCCATAACAAAAATATTGTCGCCAAACAACAAAACAAAATCATCGTCGCCAACAAAATTTTTGGCATATTTAACTGCATTTGCTGTGCCTAATGCTTGTTCTTGAATAACTAATCCAATATTAACACCGCAATCGCTAAATATATTGCTAAAAAGGTGTTGATATAGCCCAATATCGCTTTTGTTGCACACCAAACAAATATCTTTAATTCCACATTTTATCATAAGGCTAATGCCATAAAAAATCATTGGTTTGTTGTAAATAGGAACCAAAACCTTGCCATAAGTATTTGTAATTGGGCGCAATCTTGTTGCTGCACCTGCTGTTAAAATAACACCTTTCATTTTTCACCTCACATATTTTTATTATAATAACACCTAAAAAAGTTATATGCAAATCAAAATTAAATGTGCAAAAATAAATTTAAAAAATCGTTTAATAAAACCAAAATAGCGTTAATAAACATAGTTTATTAGTTTAATTTGTTTTACTTTTGGTAAATAAAACGATATGATATTTTTAGACTAATAATTATAATTACAAAAATTTTTGGAGGCAAAATGAAAGATAAAAAAATGTTGTCTGCTAAGTATTTAAACACACTTGATAAATACTGGCGTGCTGCAAACTACTTAACAGTTGCACAACTATATCTAGAAAAAAATCCACTTTTAAAAACCAAGTTAGAACTTGATCATGTAAAAAAACGTTTGCTTGGCCACTGGGGAACATGTCCTGGTCAAAACTTTGTTTATGCTCACTGCAATCGTGTTATAACAAAATATGATTTAAACATGATTTATTTATCTGGCCCTGGACACGGTGGAAACTTTTTTGTTTCAAACTCTTATTTAGAAGGAACATATAGCGAATACTATCCACAATGTTCATTAGATGAAAAGGGTATGACTCAACTTTGCAAACAATTTTCGTATGCTGGTGGTATTCCTAGCCACGTTGCACCAGAAACTCCTGGTTCAATTAACGAAGGTGGCGAACTTGGTTACTGTTTAGCACACGGTTTTGGAGCAGTGCTTGATAACCCTGATTTGATTGCAACAGTTGTTGTTGGCGATGGCGAAGCTGAAACAGGCCCACTTGCAACATCGTGGCATTCAAACAAATTTATCAATCCAAAAACCGATGGTGCAGTGTTGCCAATTTTACACTTAAATGGTTATAAAATTGCAAACCCAACAGTTCTTGCTCGTATTTCGCACGAACAACTAGAAAGTTTGTTTAAAGGTTATGGCTATAAACCATATTTTGTTGAAGGAAGCGATCCTAAAACAATGCATAAACTTATGGCAAAAGCAATGGATAAATGTATTGAAACAATTAAAACCATTCAATACAATGCACGCAATGCAAATCCACAACAAAACATTGTTTGGCCAATGATTGTTTTACGCACTCCAAAGGGTTGGACAGCTCCAAGCATTGTTGATGGCAAAATGTTGGTAGATAGTTTTAGAGCACACCAAGTTCCAATTTCAATGACAAAAGACGAGCATTTATCAATGCTTGAAAATTGGTTGTTAAGTTACAAACCACACGAATTGTTTGATGATAACTACAAACTAAAACCAGAAATTGCTGCAATTTTACCAAAGGGCGATCACAGATTAAGTGCAAACCCAAATGCAAATGGTGGATTGTTGCTTAAAGACTTAAAAACTCCAAGTTTAAAAGAAGTTGCATTCCCGGTTGAAAAACCAGGTGTTGCAAAAACACAAGATATGCTTGAACTTGGTGGATACATTAAAAAATTGTATGAACTAAACCGTTATAACAATAACTATCGTATTTTTAGCCCAGACGAAGCAAAAAGTAACAGATTATATAAAGTGTTCGAAACTGAACTTCGTGATTTTAACACAACAATTTTACCAACCGACGAAGATTTGTCGGTTAATGGCCGCATTATGGATTCTTATTTATCAGAGCACATGTGCGAAGGTTGGTTAGAAGGTTACTTATTAACTGGTCGTCACGGATTGTTCCACAGCTACGAAGCTTTCCTTCGTGTTGTTGATAGCATGGTTTCACAACATGGAAAATGGTTAAAAACATGTAACGAATTAAAATGGAGAAAATCAATTTCTTCACTTAACTTAATTTTAACAAGCCACACATGGCAACAAGATCATAATGGTTATACTCACCAAGATCCTGGAATGTTTGACCACATGCTTAACAAACATCCAAGCGTTACTCGTGCTTATTTACCAGCCGATGCTAACACATTAATTGCAACATATGATATGTGTGCAAAAATGAAAGACACAATCAACCTAATAACAGCTTCCAAAAAACCATCATATCAATGGTTGAACATGGAACAAGCCGAAAAGCATGTTAAAGCAGGTTTAAGCGTTTGGGATTTTGCTTGCTTAAACAACAGCAAAAATCCAGATGTTGTTATTGCTTGTTGTGGTGACACTCCAACAATTGAAGCAGTTGCAACAGTTAGCTTAATTAAAAAATATCTACCAAAACTAAATGTTAAATTTGTTAACGTTGTAAACTTAATGAGATTATATCCAAACACTGTTCATCCAGAGGGATTATCTGATAAAGAATTTAATGAAATATTTACAACCGACAAACCAATTGTGTTTAGCTTCCATGGCTATCCGGGCGTAATTAAACAACTATGCTACGACAGAGCAAATCGCAACTTGCACGTTCGTGGTTATCACGAAGAAGGAACAATTACAACAGCATTTGATATGCGTGTAAAAAATCATATTGATAGATTTAATATGTTAAAAACTGTTGCCGAAGTTGTTGATATTCCTGCCGAAACCAAAAAGCAAATTATTACCGATATGGAAAACAAACTTATTGAGCACAAAAAATACATTTGCAAATATGGCGTAGATATGCCAGAAATTGAAAACTGGTCAATGTATGAAGAATAAAAAATAAAACACGGATTAAGTCCGTGTTTTTTAATTGTTTTGTTCCATAAATGCAACAAGTTTGTTATAGTTGTTTTTATCCATATCGTTTAATTGTTTTGGTGTTAAATCTTTTACTTGACCTAAACTTAATTCAACTCGCTCGTAAATTCTATCAGGCCTGTTAAATTCGCCATCAACACCAAAAACTTTTGTGTTTGCGTTTGATATATATTCGCAAATATAATAGTAATCAATTCGGTTTGAATCAAATGTTATATCTTTGTAGGTTTGGCTGTTTTTATAATATAGCTTACCCAAATATTTTATTACTTTAACATTAATATCAAATTCTTCTAATGTTTCTCTAACAACAGCTTGTTTTGTTGTTTCACCTTCGTCCACGCTTCCACCAGGAAACAAATAATGTGTTTCGCCAGTGTTTTTATATGTAACTTTTAATGCAAGCAGTTTTCCGTTTTTTAGCACAATAGCTCGTGATTTTTTAAAGAACTTGTTGTTTTTATATAGTTCATACGATATTCGTGCTTTTTCTAATTTATATTCTTCTTTTGTCATAAAATTCCCCTATTAAAATAATTTTAAATAATTATTAAAATTTGGTCAAATATAAATTGTTACACATTTTTTATTTAACAACATTATTAAAAAGTTTTTTATTTTATTGTAAAACCAAGCCATATAATTGTAGTATATATAAATAAAAAAATGGAGAACTATATGAAATTAGCAAAACGAATTTTAATGGCAATATCACTTGGTGCGTTATCGGCTGCTTGCTTAATGCTTATTTTGGCAATTTTTGGTGTTTCGGTTTTTACTGGGGTTGGGCTTAGAGTGTTGTTGGCTTTTGCAACATTGGCAGTTGGTGGCAGCATTGCAATAAGTGAATTGTTGGTTTATAACAAACGAAAAATATTAGGAATTGTTGGGTTAAGTTTTTTAAGCCTTTCGGTTGTGCTTGCATTAATTTCGTTTGCAACAAACCTGTTTATAACTCCAATATTCAACCAAATTGTTGGGGTGATTGCTTTGTGCAGTGTGTTGTTTGCAATTATTACTTCAATTAACACAAAACTAAACACAAAATTAATGGCACTTCAAATTGTTACCTATATTGTTTTGGTTATTGTTAATGTGATGTTAATGTTGTTAATTTGTGGTATTAACATTTTTGAAATATCATTAATGCCTCAAATTTTTGGAATGCTTTGCGTTTTGACAGTGGGATTAATTATTGGTTGTGGTGTAACATCAAAAAAATCTTACGACGATGTTGATGCTAAAAATTTTGAAGTTGAGGAACTAAAAAAGCAAAACGAACAGCTAAAACAACAAATACTAAAACTTGAAGAAGAATTAAATAGATTAAAAAACAATGATTAATTTTTAATAAAAATGTTAAAAAAAGAACATTAAAAAATGTTCTTTTTTTGTTATGTGTTGGAATCAATATTTGTATCACTTGTGTTAATT
>CALDPW010000181.1 GCA_937911885.1 uncultured Clostridia bacterium
AAATCGTAATTCCAAAAGAAGCAAGAGTAATGTTTGATATTAAAGCTGGCGATTCTGTTGTTCTGCTTTGTGATAAGGCAAAAGGTATTGCCCTAATAAAATCAAATGTTATTGAAGATTTAACAGATAAAGTATTAAACAAATAAGAGGTTTTGTATGACTATTATTAATATAGATAATGTTTGCAAAAAATATAAAAACCTAACAGCACTAGATAATGTTAATCTACAAATAGAAGAAGGACAATTGTTTGGTTTACTTGGTGTAAATGGCGCTGGCAAAACCACCCTAATTAAAATTTTGTGTGGATTAACAAAGAAAACCAGTGGCAATATTACAATTAACAACTTAGATTTGGATACCAATTTAACCAAAATTAAAGAAATTGTTGATATCTCACCTCAAAGCACAGCTGTGGCAAACAATTTAACAGTTAAAGAAAACATAGAGTTTTTTGCAAATATTTATAACAATAACAACACAGAGAATTTAAATGAAATTATTAACACATTTAAATTAAATGATGTTTTAAATCAACGAGCAAAAACACTATCGGGTGGTTATAAACGCCGATTATCAATAGCTATTGCACTAGTTTCAAATCCTAAAATATTATTTTTAGACGAACCAACTCTTGGATTAGATGTTTTTGCCAGACGAGAACTTTGGTCCATTATTAGAAAAATAAAAGGCAAAACAACAATTATTTTAACTTCTCACTATTTAGAAGAAATTGAAAATTTATGTGATAATGTTGCAATTTTATCAAAAGGAAAAGTTTTAAAAGTTGGAACAATTAGTGAAATTATTACTGAAACAAATTCAAACACTTTTGAAGATTCTTTTATAAAACTTGTGGAGGATACCAATGAATAAAATTACTAATTTTTATAAAAGGAACTTAAAAGAAGTTTTAAGAGATCCTATAATATATATTTTTTGTATAGGATTCCCTATTGTAATGTTTATTATGTTTTATATAATCAACAAATTTAGCAATGAAACATTATCCACATTTAAAATACCATCGCTTCTGCCTGGAATAATTGTTTTTTCATATTCATTTATTATGCTAACCCTTGCAATTGTGGTATCAAAAGATAAAGAAACATTCTTTTTAAAAAGACTATACTCTTCACCAATGAAATCTTACCACTTTGTTTTGGGATACTTTATTGTTGGTTTTATTATTGGATTATTACAAACCATAGTTTGCATTTTAACAAGCTTTGTTATTTCACTTATTTCCAATGCTCCATTTATACCATTTTTAAATATATTGCTTTTAATTATTAGCCAATTACCAATGCTTGTTACAAACATTTGCTTGGGGATATTATTTGGAACAATATTTAACGACAAAACCTCTCCCGGAATTTGCTCGGTATTTATTAGTTTATCAGGAATTATTGGTGGATGCTGGATGCCAATTGAAACCATGGGAGGCTTTGAAACCTTTTGCAGATTCTTGCCTTTTTACCCTTCGGTTTATTTAGGCAGAATAACAACAATGGCCACAAACGCTTTGAATGCTACTTACACTTTTGATAGTGTTGCCTTACTGGGAATAATTACAATAGCAATATTTACCATTTTAAGCGTTGTTTTAGCCTTTACAATTTTCAAAAAGTCAATGCAAAGCGATAATTAACAAAAAAAAGAATAAGTTTTAACTTATTCTTTATTTTTTTGTTGGTTGTTTATTTAAATCAGATTGCATTTTAACAATTGTTTTTGTTCTTGCATCTGCTTCAATCATAGCCTTTTCAACTGGAGCAACCAATTTAGTATATGTATCTTCAAGTTGAAGCATTTCTTCGTGTGGAGCAAAAGATTTTGGAGCATAAAGTGAAAAATCTCTTCTTGCAATTCTTTCACCATCAGCAATCATTTCGGATGTAAATTCATCCTCAGTTTCGGGCCCATACACTTGAATAGTTACTTGTTGAGCATAATCATCAATTAATTGTTGTTTTTTATTACGAGCTTCCATTATTGCATCTTCATAAGTTTTAAAATCAGCATGTTTGCCTTTTAATGCATAATAACTTTGTTGAAGTCTGCCATAACTTGAAAGCGCACGAGTAGCAACTCTACTAATAACACCTTCGTAATCCACCTCTTCAAGTTCATTATAGCAAAGCTCTAATCTATCAGATATTTGATAATTTGCGCTAGAATAGTTTGTATCATTTCTATCAAATTCATCATTCAACTTTTGAATTTCGTCTTTAAGTGCAGCAACATGCTTTAATCTAGCTTCTTTATCAGTAGGCGATTCTTCGGCTAGTTTCTTTTCGGTTTTAATTAATAACTCATAAGATTCTTCATATTCGCGACAGTAATTATTAAATCTTGAATACTCCAATAAAAAATCTACTTGTTTTTGTTTTAATTCATTTTTCATGGTTTATCCCCTTACCATTACTATTGATGCTTAACATCTATGATTATTATACTATATTTTAAACCAACTTTCAATAGCCTTTTAAAAAAAGAAAAGACAACCACTGTTGTCTTATAAATATTTTTTAATTTGATCTATTGCATTTTTTTCAAGCCTGCTAACCTGAGCTTGACTAATTCCCACTTCTTCGCTTACTTCCATTTGAGTTTTTCCAATATAATAACGCAACATAACAATTTCTTTTTCGCGATCATTTAGTTTTAGTAAAGCTTCTTTTAAATTAATGTTTTCTAGCCACAAATCTTCTGAATGTTTATTATCTGATACTTGATCCATTAAAAATATTGTATCATCACCCTCATTATAAACAGGCTCAGCCAAACTAATAGGATCACTTATTGCATCCATTGCAATAGCAACATCTTTAATATCGATGTTTATATAGTTTGCAATATCTTCAATTTTTGGCTCATCAACACAATTTTTAGATAATTCCTCCCTTGCCTTTAATGCTTGATATGCAATATCACGCAAACTTCTACTTACCCTAATAGAATTATTATCTCTTAAAAATCGCTTTATTTCGCCTATAA
>CALDPW010000182.1 GCA_937911885.1 uncultured Clostridia bacterium
TTGAGGATCATCCATCGGAGCACTTGCAATCATTGAAAGGTTATATTCACCTTCGTAATAGGCCCCTGTTTCTGGATTAGCGATCTGTGCAGTTCCCGTCATATAGATAGGCATAACAAAATTTAACTAGTTGATATTGGGGTATTGAGTAGGAGTATAAATCGCATGGGCCTATTTGTTTAGACATAATTAAAAAATCCTTAAATTAAGCATCAATATTTTTTACATATGTAGCATTTAATTCTGCCAAATATTGATTAAAACCAAAATCTTCTGCAAAATCAATAATAAGTTGCATTATTTCATCAAATGGCAAGGATTGTTTTAATTTATTGCTTAAATTTTTTAGCAATAAAGTTTTTTCAAACACTAATTCACAATTTGAACAATCCAAATATTCAATTGGTTCTAGTGCTTTTACATAATTTAAACCAGATAAATTAATTGTGTTTTGGTAGTTAAACAATTGATTTTTATCAATATTGGTGTAATTAAATAAAAAGTTAAAAACATCCACCTTTAAAAAGTTGTTATTAAGCAAATTAAACAAATCAAAATAAAATCTTAAAACAATATTGCTACCAATTGGCTCACTTTCATCAAAGAAATAAGTAATATTATTTTTTTCGAACTCATTTTTTATATAATTTTTATATTGCAACAAATCTGGCACAATAATTGCAAAATCATCAAACGATAAATTATTTTTTAAACACAAATTTAAAATGGTTTTTGTGGCAAACTTAACCTCATCCAAAATATTGTTAAATTTGTAGATGCTTATTAAATTGTGATTTTCAGCCTTAGCATTGGAATACCCCAACAAGTTTTTGGATAAAAAACCAAAAGTGCTGTTTAATTTTAGTGGGCAATAAATTTTGTTTATTTTTACACCGTTATATTCAGCCAAAGATAACAAATTAAGATAAACATTATTTAAGTATAGGTTTTTGTTGTTAATTCCATCAATATAATTTACAGCTGTGGCAACTGAACAACTAAGAGCCAATTTGCTTAGTTTTGCAATTATCTCATACATCTGTGGAGTAAAATCATCAAAACCTAAAAAATAAAAGTGTGTGTTT
>CALDPW010000183.1 GCA_937911885.1 uncultured Clostridia bacterium
CCAATTCGTCTTTTTCTTTGGTTACAAACAAAACAGTTTTATCAAGTTTTAAGTTGTTAATAACTTCTTGCATAAGTTTTGTTTTTGGTTGTTCTAATTTCAAGTTTTCAACAATGATTAAATCTTTGTCATTTAGTTTTGTGCTAATTGCACTTCTGAATGCAGCACGCTTAGCTTCTTTGTTAACTTTTTTGCTAAAATCTCTTGGCTTTGGAGCAAACACAATGCCACCACCACGCCATTGTGGTCCTTTTGTTGAACCATGACGAGCACGACCTGTGTGTTTTTGTCTCCAAGGTTTTTTAGCATGTCCTCTAACTTCTGAACGTGTTAGAGAGCTTTTTGTTCCTTGACGAAGGTTTGCTAGATAAGCAACAACTACTTGATGAATAAGTCCTTCGTTGTATTCTTGTTTGAACACTTCATCGCTAAGTTTAAGTGTTCCAACTTCATCACCTAATAAATTTAAAACTTTAACGTTCATACTTGTTACACTCCTTACTTAGCCTTTACTGCTTCTTTAATTGTAAGTAAGCTGCCTTTAATTCCAGGAACAGCACCTTTAATTAAAAGAATGTTGTGTTCTGTGTCAACTTTAACGATTTGTAGATTTTGAATTGTAACTCTTTCGTTACCGTATCTACCGCTCATTTTTTTACCTTTGAAAACTTTACCTGGGTATGTATTTGCACCAGTACCACCAGCATGACGGTGAACAGGACCATTACCGTGGGTCATTCTCATACGATTGAAGTTCCATTTTTTAATAAGACCACTCCAGCCATGACCTTTGCTTGTGCCAACTACATCAACCATGTCGCCTTCACTAAAAATTGAACAGTCAATTTTTGAACCAAGTTCAAATGTTTCTGCGTTATCTAATTCTAATTCTTTAACATAACGCTTAGGAGCAACTTCTGCTTTTTTGAATTGTCCTAATTGTGGTTTTGAAACCAAATTTTCTCGCTTATCTTCAAATGCTACTTGAACAGCTTTGTATCCATCTTTTTCCATGCTCTTAACTTGAGTTACAAAGCAAGGACCTGCTTCAACAACTGTTACAGGAACAACTAAGCCATTAGCGGAAAAAATTTGTGTCATACCAAGTTTTTTACCTAATATTGCTTTTTTCATAATTCGTTTAATTCTCCTTACAGTTTATTATAATTTTATATTGATATCTACGCCTGCTGGTAATTCCAACTTCATTAGCGCATCAACGGCTTTTGCAGATGGACTGTAAATGTCAATAAGTCTTTTATGAGTTCTCATCTCAAATTGTTCGCGTGAATCCTTATATTTATGAGGAGCGCGGATTATTGTAACAACTTCCTTATCAGTTGGTAGAGGAACTGGTCCACTAACTTTTGCACCTGATTTTAGGGCTGTGTCAATAATTCTTTTGCTAGCTTGATCAATTAGGTTGTGATCGTAAGCTGCAAGTTTAACTCTAATTTTTTGTGTTGCCATTAATTTACCTCCGTGTTAATTAATTTGCCTTAGCACTTTTAATTTCGCAATAAATTATATATAAAATAATAATTACTACACTTTACCGTGTGTTCAACGCCGTATTACAAAAAAAATTTGCGAGTACTAAGTCGTTTAAGTTCTAATGTTTAAACTCTTGTCGATTGCAAATTATCTGCTAAATTTGGCACTTTTAACAGTAACTTTGCACTCCACCCCATAATACAGCAATACTATTCTACATTTTTTGCAAGCGCTTGTCAACCCTTATTTTCAAAAAAATATTTTTTTAAGTTTGGTTAATTTGCACAAAAAAATAAAAGGGCGATTTGCCCTTTTATTAATTTAATGTTTATTCTAATTATTTTAATTATATATATAACCCACATGCGCACGCGAGGGATTATAGAGCAACAAGCTTTTCGCTACAGAAATCAATCTTGTTTAAAGCTGTCCAAACAAAACTATTTTCATATGCATAAATTGTGCTTATTTGTCCTGGCTCAATTAATAGCGATGGAGCTCCAATAATACCTTCTGTTGCTTGAGTGTTAAATGTTAGAGTTTGCAAGTTTTCTAATTTGTATAAGCAGTATTCACCAAACTCTGTTACACTTTCGGCAAATTCTAAACTTATAATGTTGCTACACTTATTAAATGCAAACGCATCAATTGATACAACACCTTCTGGAATAACTAAATTTAGATTTTCATTTTTATTAAAGCATTTAATCAATCTGGTTTTTACTCTTACATCACCATCTTGAAGTGTTGTTTGATATAAAATTCCATTTTCAACAACAAAGTTGCTATTGTTTTCAATTTCAATAAATTGCAAGTTATCCAAATTAATAAATGCATTTTTGTTAATGTTTCTAACTTTTGAACCAAATGTTAAAGTTGTAATGCTTGAAGCATGGTTAAATGCGTTAGTATCAACTGTTACAGCATTAAAGCTAACATTTTGAACAACACTAGCATAACTAAATGCGTTTTGCGCAATTGTTACAACATCTGCTGGAACATTATAGGTTTCAACATCTTTACCCGATGGATAATGATGTAAAATTGTTCCATCCTTAGAGAAGATAACACCGTCTTCAACCTTATAAACATCGTTTGGACCTGCAAACGCAAATTCTTTAATGTTTGGACAGTTACTGAATGATGTTGCACTAATACTTTCGATTGTGTGCGGCAATGTTACACTTACTAATTTATCATTGCTACTAATACCATCAACTGCAATAACATCCATTAACCCAATCTTTCTAGGAATAACTAAGTTTGTTAATTGATTGCCCTTTTCAGTTAAACCAGTAATTGTAACTTTGTTATTAGATTCAGTATAAACAAAACAATCTGCACCATCTTCAATATCTGGTGTAATTTCATTAGTCCAACTTGCAAATAAATGAATAGTTTTTATTGAATCTATTTTGCGATCAAAATTAAATTCAGATGTAACACCATCAATACCCACAGCCCAAAATTTAAAGTATTCTCCTGGTTTTGTTGGTTTTTCTGGTGGAGTAATATATCCATCATAATGCGAAGTAATCTCTGCATAAGGCTCAACTTGATTTACATAATCACTATAACTTAAATGGAACTTAATTTTAACAGGAATAGCTTCCCATTTAGCATACAAATAAACATCATCTTCCGGCATTATAAATGTTGTAAAATCAATAGGATTTCCCAAACACTCTTCATTAAAATACCAGTAATCAGATCTTGTGTAACCATAACGTTGACAAAAAGGATTACGTTCTCTTTCTGGCACTGGTTCGCCGACATATAGTTCCACATCTGCAACATACTCTCCCTTATTTGGGCAGAAATACAACGTTGCACGCTTACGATCCCAAAAAGCATATAAGGTAATATTTTTACTTGGAACTCTAATTGTTGTTCCTGGCTCGTATTTTTCGCCTGTTCCATCGGCATTAGTTGTCCAATAACGCAACTCCAAAGCACCATAAACAGGATCAATTTTTTCAAATCCAACAACACCTGCCCTTGGCAACACAATAAGTTCCTTAAACAGATTTGTTATTGGTTCGGGAGTGTTTCCAACACCACCATTAATGTTATAGGAAATTGTGTAAGATTGTCGATCCAACTTTGGATACAACTTAATATCCTCAGTAACAATATCCACCCCAACATTAACTTTGGTATCTTCTGTAAATTGATCAGAATAATACCAACCATCAAACAGATATCCTTCCTGTTGCAAGTGAGGCAGTTCCCCAATAACACTTCCTTGTTTAACTCTCCAATCTGGAATGTCGGACATTTCAAATGATATTGTTTTATATTTAGGAACAAAAAAGACAGCAAACAACACTATTGCCAAAATGACAACAGCCACACTAATACCAACTATTGTGTATAATCGTTTACTGCTTCTACGATATCCCATTTATTACCTTTTATTTTAATAAATCATTTAATTTTTGCAACATTAATTCAATATCCACTCCATGAACAGCTGCAGCTTGTTCAATGGTTTCCATTAAACTAAATGGGCAACTAAAACAATGCATTCCAAAACCGGTTAAAACTTGTTCAACCCCATCATGCATTTTTAATGCTTCACCAATTGTTGTGTTTTTTGTAAATTTCTTTTTAGCTTGTTTAACTTTTTTTAAGTTCATAATAATCTCCTTTATTGTTTAAAGCCACATTTTGGGCAAAATGAATAATTAACATCTATTGTTTGTCCACAAAATTTGCAAACTTTTTTATCACCATTTTGCATTAACTCGGCACCAGAATTAATGTTAGAGGTTTCGTAATTAGTATTTGCAACTGGGGCACTAACATTCCCTCCACGCCTTATTATTTGTGGATTTGATGCATTTTCAAACTGAACAGGTTTTTCTTGTTGCAATGAAGTTGAAATATCAACCTTTTCTGGCATAACAACAGGCTCTGGTTGATATTTTATTCCACTATTTTCAAATTGACGTTCAACCGATCCTCTTTCAGCTATAAATTCTGTAACTTTTTTTTGCAATCTGCGTGTTAGTTTTAAGCTAGCAACTTCAACATTGTTAGCATTAACCCCAAAGGACTCAGTTCGATTGTTTATTTCGGGATTAAGATATTCATTTAAAATTTTTGGGTTTATGATAATGTTAGAAAACTCCAACTTTATTCGTTCCATAACCTCGTTTACTTCATTACCAATTAATATTGAAATAAGACTTTTTGCTTCCTTGGTTGTAACAAAAGGTCTATCAATTAACAAAACCTTGAATAGTTTTTCCGGATCAACAATTTGAAAATCGCACAACCCCTCAGAATATCCTTTAACTCGACCAAACTTTTCCGATTTTAAAAAAAATGGTTCATTTGAGGTATATTCCATTTTTTCAATAGGTTTGTTTAACACAAAATAAATATCAGCCTTAAATTTTTTTTGATAATTACCGTTTTTATCTGCCTTATCTAACTTTAATTTTGAAAAAGTTTCCGGCAAAACAGCACCACCAATTTTATGTTTTCCACTAGGAATAACATCCGAAACCCTATCGTTAACAACAAACACTGCCGAATATCCCTCGTTAACAACAATGTTTGCACCAACGTTTACAATTCTGCCTTTTAATGGAACAGCGTAAACAATGTGACCATTAATTTCATCGCCACATTCAATATTTTTATTAAATAATTTTTTTAGGACTGAAAATATACCCATGGGACCCCATAATATAATACTATACATAATATTATCATAAAAAATAATAAAACAAAATAAAAAAGCATAACACTTACAAAATTTAATTAATAAAAGCTTTTAAATACTCATATACATAAATAAATTAATGCTTAAATTTGCCTTAAACGTGTGGCAGCAATTTAAGTTAAACTTTTATGGGGGAATTATGGCAAAAGTAAGTAATATTATTTCGAGCTATGTTGTTAGTTTGTTTAATGGACAAACCGAAGGTGTAGTATCTAACATACTTTTTAACAACAAAAAGAAAGCACAATATTTAATTATTAGTCAAAACGACGAAACATTTTTAACACTTGAAACAAAAGATATTTATGCAATTGGCGATGGCGCAGTAATAATTAAAAATTCAGGTTTGTTAAATCTTTACGAAAGCAAACTTATGGAAACCGAAAATTGTTTTAGTCCAATAAATAGCATTGTTGTAAATATTAATGGTGATTTTTTGGGTTATGTTTCGGATATTGAACTAGGTTCAAAATACGAAATTTTAAATATAAATGTTGGTAAAAACACAACAATAAATTTATGCGATGTTGTTAACGTTACTGATAGTGCAATAATAACTTGCATTGGCAAAAAAAAGCCTAAAATATCATCTTTTAAGGAAAAACAAACCATTCCAACAACTTTAAATAATATTAAAGTTAATGCTCTTAACTCAAAACAAATAGAAACTATTTTGCCTGCCAGATCAATAACAAATTACAACTTTTTAATTAACAGAAAAGTAAACAGAGATATTTTAAATTTTAATGGAGAAATTATTATTAAAGAAAACCAAATTATCAATTCAAAAATACTTGATATTGCACGAATTAATGGCAAAATTAGAGAATTAACAAAGTATAGTGTTTAACAAAAAAGTGGCATAAATTTGCCACTTTTTTATTATTCTTCTTCGTCTTCGTATTCACGATCTGTAGATCTAATTGTTCTTGCCTTAGATGATACAGTTTTATCGCTTAACTTATCGCCTTGAATTTTGTTAACTTGATCAAGCAATGAGTTTAGAGTTGCACGTTTTCTTGGAGCTCTAACAGTTGAACTTGAAACAGGTTGAATTCTTTCAGGTTTAACACTTGCAAGTCTTTCAGCTTGTTCTCTTTGTTTTTCAACTTTTGCTTGTGCATCAAGTGATGCTTGAACTTCCTTCATTGTTGGAATTTTAATTTCAACTTTTTTCTTTTCTTGAGCAGCTTTTGCTTTTTCAAACAATTCACTTTCAATACGACGATGTTGTTCTAACTCACGTGTCATGCTTTGCAAATTCTTTTCAAGCAATGTAATTTTGTCTTGATATAAAATTGCATTTTGATCACTAAGTCTAACCATATCTTGAAGATCTGCAATTTGTTTTGCAACATCCTCACCAACTTCCACCACTCTACCATCAGCCAACTGTTTGTTTTGTTTTTTGCTAACAAAACTTTGTTTAAATTCTGGGCTGGTTAAGTATTGTTTTAATTCTTTTGTAGCAGCAAGTTCAGCTTTACTCATATCTAATTGTTGTTGAGTAGTATCTAATTCACTAGAAACCTTTGTTAACTCACCTGTTTTTTCATTGATGTTAAGCATAAGGTCTTCAATAGTTTTTTCAAGGTTTGTTTTTTCTTCGTTCATTTGATCAAAGTATGGTTTACTTTGTTCTTGAACTGTTTTTGAAATTTGTCCGTAAATTTTATTTGCATAATTTTTACATTCAGCTTTCATAGCTTCTTCAATAATTAATCTACGACGTTCCATTTCTGCTTTATAAGCATCAATTTCGGCTTGCATTTCTTCTTGTTGTTTTTGGAAACGACTTGTTGCAAGTTCGTAGTCTTTTTCTAATTGTTGAAGTTTTGTTTGCTCTTCTGTATGACGTTTTCTCATGTAGTTTTGTTCAATTTTAACGGTTGTTGCATTAATTTGATCAGTTAACTGAGCAAGAGATTCTCTAGCAGCTTGAGCTTTTCTTTCAAAATCTTTTGTAACTTCATCAAAGTTCTTTTGATAGTTATACATTTCGGTTTCTTTTGAGTTTACTTTTGTAGCAAGATCGCGTTTTACATTTAAGTATTTTTCACTTTCTTTCATTGCTCTTTCAAGCAATAATGCATTTTCTACACCAAGTTCATCAAAATCATAATATTCAAACTTAGAAGCGTTAAGTTCTTGTTCTTCACGTTCACGTTTTTCTTGAATTTCACGTTTTTCAAGATAATCTTGTAAAACAGGAATACCTTCTTTAATTTCCTTTTTAGTAAACAATACTTCATAGTCAATAAATGCAGGCATTGTTGTGCAAGCTTTGTTCATATTACGTTCAAACTCATGGAATGTGTAATATAAATCAGAAATAATTGATGTGTGTCTTGCACGCAAGAATGCTACAAACAACATTCCTAAAACTAAAACTAAAATTGGAACCAAGAAAACTTCAAAGAACAATACATTAAATCTAATTTGATCATTTGCAACTTTTCCTGCAAATCCCAAGATTAATGTTAAAATTGAAATAACAATTGTAAATGTTCCACAAGTTGTTGCTGTATTTGAATAAGCACTAGTTTTTGAAGGTTGATCAACACATGATGTTGTATTCATATATTCGCTAGGTGCTTTATCACGATTAAGCATGTATTCTTGCCAACAATATCTTAATGTTCTTGGAACATTTTTCATACGATTGTTAAGTTCCACAATGTTCTCATCGTTAACATATGGGTTTTTAGCAAAATATTTGTTAAGTTTGTTAATGTTTCGAAGTAATTTAACCTCATAGGTAAAGCTGGTTCTAACAAGAGAAACAAGAATTGTTAAAAGAAGCAATCCTAAACCACCCAAAACAAGGTAGTCAAATGTAACATAATTTCCTAACTCTTGAAAGAATTCCGACAGCGAGTTAAATACGTTCGCTATTAAAATAAAATTCATTTTCCATTCTCCTAAGTAAATTAATACTACTAGTAGTATAACACATTGATTTTTTTTTACAAACAAATAATAAAATAAATTTTTAAACTTTTAATAATTTATTGTAATTAATTTCTCCTAACTTTTTAGGTAATATTGCAAACAACAATAAAGAAACACAAAACTTTTTATTTACTCCTGTTGGTAAAATCATAGTTAATAGTCAAGTTCTAACCACATATAGCATACAAGATACCCTAACAGGAAAATTCTTGTGCTATGAAAATGAAACCAGACCTGAATACCCTACTTTTTTGTTTTCGGTTACCAATACAAATAATTCTATGTGGTGTATTGTACCATACAAAGAACTATCAAAATGGGCCTCTTTTAAAACCACGTATAACGATTATTATGAAAATGCCTACTGGATATTTTCTGCTAATCTATATATACAAGATTCTAAGTCACGATGCTTTTTTGATAGCGGTCTAAATTTTTGATTCGTTCCATTAACCAAGCATTGCTAAGTTCTCCTAGCAGAAAACCAGTCAAAGACGCTATCACAATACGAGGCACATAGGAAAACATTGTATTATAAGCATGCGCTGTTTGATCCAAATAATCAGGGGATGGAAGAAACACACCTATCTGGGTACAAACCACCATCACAATATTACATAGCAATGTAATAAAAATCACCTTTCGAGCCGTTTTATACCCCCAGATTTCGGTCAATACATCGCCTAGCATATATGCAAAAGGAAATGTGATAGTCCCTGCATCAAAATAAAAAAGATTCCAAAGACCGATCACTTTAACTGCCATTACATTGCTCACCACATATAATGTGACAAACAACGAACAAATAATGATAAATGATGTTTCTCTTTTAT